>JANMWN010000119.1:0-8660 GCA_031394045.1 Sporichthyaceae bacterium | reverse complement strand
CCCCCCTCTCGGCCCCGCCCCCCCCCCCCCCCTCACCCCCTTTTTCCTTCCATCTTTCTCGACCCGGGGGCGCCGCCCCGTCCGCACCCCTCAAAACACAACCTCGACTCGGAAACAGGGGCTTAGGGTTCGGGGATGCCGCTCGTCGCCGGGATCGACTCGTCCACCCAGTCGGTCAAGGTCGTCGTACGCGACGCCGAGACCGGGGCACTGGTACGCCAGGGGCGCGCCGCGCACCCGGAGGGAACGCAGTGCCCGCCGCAGGCATGGTGGGACGCGCTGACGACGGCCACCGAAGGCCTGCTCGATGGCGTCGACGCGATCGCCGTGGCCGGCCAGCAGCACGGCATGGTCACCCTCGACGCGGCCGGCGAACCGGTGCGCCCGGCCCTGCTCTGGAACGACATCCGGTCGGCCGGGGACGCGCAGGCCCTGGTCGACGAGCTGGGTGGCAAGGCCCCCTGGGCCGCCGCGGTCGGGTCGGTGCCCGTGGCGAGCTTCACGGTGACCAAGCTGCGCTGGATGGCCCGCTCGGAGCCGGAGCTGGCCGCACGCGTGGAGCGGGTGGTGCTCCCGCACGACTGGCTGACCTGGCGGCTGACCGGCGCCGCCGAGCCGACCACCGACCGCGGCGACGCCTCGGGAACGGGCTACTGGTCGCCGCTCACCGAGGCGTACCGGCCCGACCTGCTCGCCCTGGCCTTCGGCCGCGAGCTCGCGGTGCCACGCGTCGCGGCGCCGGCTGAGCTGGTCGGCGAGACCACGTCAGGCGTACGCGTCGCAGCGGGCACGGGCGACAACATGGGCGCAGCGCTCGGTCTCGGGCTCGTGCCTGGCGACGTCGTGGTCTCGCTGGGGACCTCGGGCACGGCCTTCGCGGTCGCCGAGACGCCCTGCACCGACGTCCGGGGAGACGTGGCGGGCTTCGCCGACGCCACCGGACGCTGGCTGCCCCTGGTCTGCACGATGAACGCCGCCCGGGTGCTGGGCGCAGGGGCCGAGCTGCTCGGCGTCGACCTCGAGCAGTTCGGCGTGCTCGCGGAGTCGGCCCAGCCGGGCGCAGAGGGCCTGGTCCTGCTGCCGTACCTGGACGGCGAACGTACGCCGAACCTGCCGCACGCGACCGGCGCCCTGTCAGGCATCACTCGGTCGAACCTCACTCCGGCCAACCTGGCACGGGCCTGCGTCGAGGGCATGCTCTGCGGGCTCGCGGATGCCGTGGACTCGTTGGTGGCACAGGGGATCCGGCCTCGACGCGTGCTCCTCATCGGGGGCGCGGCGGTCTCTCCGGCGGTGCGTGGCGTGGCGTCCGGGCTGTTCGGGCTGCCGGTCCACGTACCCGCCCCGGGGGAGTACGTCGCCGACGGAGCGGCCCGGCAGGCCGCCTGGGCACTGGCCGGCACCGCCCAGCCCCCGCACTGGCCGGTCGGTGACGGAATCAGCTCGGAACCGATCGAGACCATCCCCGAGCCGCACGTGCGCGAGGCGTACGCAGCCGCTCGGTCGGCCGCCTACCCCGAGCTCTGACCGGGGTATGACTGCCTCGAGGCTGCCGGCGGGATGGCCCGCCGAGGTGCCGCCGCCCGACGCCCCCGACTGGGAGCGGCGGGCCACCGGCTGGCTGTTCGACCTGTGCCCGGCCGACCTCCGGGCGCACGACGTGCTCAGGCGGCACCCGATCGTCCTCGCGTACGTCGCGGTGGGGCAGATCGACGGGGCGCTGGGCGGCCTGCGGGCCGCGATCGCGTCGATCCGGGCCGACCTGAAGCACGATGTGGCGCCGCCGGTGCTCACCGAGGCGATCGACGCCCTGCAGCTCGAGCAGGCCGGTCTGGAGGCGTCCCGGCGCTCGGTCCGGCTGGTGGCCGAGGCGCTCCGTGGCGTTCGCCATCGGCCAAGGCTCTGACCCTGCCCCGAAACCGGATGCCGAGCGGGCCGCGACCTTCCCGTGAACTGCGCGTGACGAAATTGTTACCGGCAAACACAAATTATCGCCGTGTTGGGGTTGCACCGGTGACGAGTCCATGAATAAGTTGCGGCTGACAACATTCGTACGTCACACCCTGCCCCGCTCGTCACCGGTCCCAAGGCCCCACGGCACCGAGGCTGGTCAGCACCACCCATGCAGTTCCCGCCACGAAAGGATCGGCTCACATGCGCAAGCATTCCCTCATGGCCGTCGCCGGAATCTCGGTGTCGGTGCTCGCCCTAGCGGCGTGCGGAAGCAACTCCACTGCCAGCGGCGGCTCGTCCGCCCCGGCCGCCAAGCCCAAGGTCGGCGTCATCCTTCCCGACTCCGCCTCGTCGGCGCGGTGGGAGACCAACGACCGCGGATTCCTCAAGGCAGCGTTCGACGCGGCCGGTGTCGACTCCGACATCCAGAACGCGAACGGCGACGTCGCCAAGTTCCAGTCGATCGCCGACCAGATGATCAACGAGAAGGTCAACGTCCTGCTGATCGTCAACCTGGACAGCGCGAGCGGTGCGGCTGTCCAGACCAAAGCCAAGGCCGCCGGTATCCCGACGGTCGACTACGACCGGCTGACCCTCGGTGGTAGCGCGTCCTACTACGTGTCCTTCGACAACGTCGCGGTCGGCACCGCGATCGGCACCGGCCTGGTCAAGTGCCTGGGCGACCAGGGCCACAAGACCGGCGCGGTCATCGAGCTCGACGGCTCCCCGACGGACAACAACGCGACCTTGTTCAAGCAGGGCTACAACAAGGCCATCACGGACGCGGGCTACACCGTCGCGGCCGAGCAGGCCGTTCCCGGCTGGGACAACGTCAAGGGCGGCACGATCTTCGAGCAGCTCTTCAGCGCGCACAAGGACATCGTCGGCGTGGCCTCGGCCAACGACGGACTCGGTGGCGCTGCTGAGGCGATCCTCGCCAAGAACGGTGTGGCCGGCAGGATCCTGGTGACCGGCCAGGACGCCACGGACGAGGGCCTGCAGCGGGTACTCGAGGGCACGCAGTGCCTGACGGTCTACAAGGCGATCAAGAAGGAAGCCGACGCGGCCTCCGCCATCGCGATCGCGCTCGCGAAGAAGGACACGGCGGCTGCTGACGCACTCGCCACCGGCAGCGTCGACGACTCCACGGTCGCCGGCCGCAGCGTCAAGTCGGTCCTGCTCATCCCGGCGCCGATCTACGCGGCCAACGTCAAGGATGTCGTCGCCGACGGCTTCACCTCGGCGGCCAAGCTCTGCACCACCGCCGCCCTCAAGGCGGCGTGCACGAAGTACGGCGTCTCCTAAAGCTGGGTGCGGTAGGGGGTGGCCGCGAGGAGCGACCACCCCCTACCGTCAGCTTGTGCAAAACGTCCCAGCCGCCCGCAGAGGTGAGGCATCGACATGACAGCCCAGCCCGTAGCCGACCGCGCAGCGAGCACGTCGTCAGACGGCAAGCCGCTGCTCTCCCTCCGCAAGATCAACAAGAGCTTCGGTGCTGTCCAGGTGCTCCACGACGTGGACATCGACATCTTCCCCGGTCAGGTCACCGCCCTCGTCGGTGACAACGGCGCGGGCAAGAGCACCCTGATCAAGTGCATCGCCGGGATCCATCCCACCGACAGCGGCGAGGTCACGTTCGACGGGCACGCTGTCACGGTGCACAACCCCAAGCAGGCCAGCGCCCTCGGTATCGAGGTCGTCTACCAAGACCTCGCGCTGTGCGACAACCTGGACGTCGTCCACAACATGTTCCTCGGGCGTGAGCAGAAGAAGGGCGTCGTCCTCGACGAGGCCACCATGGAGCACCGCGCCAGCGAGACGCTGGCCGGCCTCTCGGTCCGGACCCTGAAGTCCGTACGCCAGCTCGTAGCCAGCCTGTCCGGTGGCCAGCGGCAGACTGTGGCCATCGCCCGAGCCGTCCTGTGGAACAGCAAGCTGGTGATCCTGGACGAGCCGACCGCCGCCCTGGGTGTCGCCCAGACCGAGCAGGTCCTCAACCTCGTCCGCCGGCTGGCCGACCAGGGCCTCGGCGTCCTGCTCATCTCGCACAACCTCAACGACGTCTTCCAGGTCGCCGACAGGATTGCCTGCCTGTACCTGGGGCGGATGGCGGCGCAGGTACGAACTTCCGAGGTCAACAGCAACGAAGTCGTGCAGCTCATCACCACCGGCAGAAGTGACAGCTACTCCGGGAACTCCGCCGCAGCCGAGGGAGAGACGGTATGAGCGCGGACACGGAGGCCCCGGCCGACTCCAAGGGTGGCCCCGTCCTTCAGCCAGGCGCGGGGAGCATCCCGGAGGCTTTGCGCGAGTACGTCGACAAGGTGCGTGGTGGCGACATCGGCTCACTTCCCGCGGTTCTTGGTCTGATTACCCTGGTCATCGTCTTCTCGGCCCTGCAGCCCAAGAACTTCGCGGACGCCGGCAACTTCGCCAACCTGCTCACGCAGGCCACCGGCACCATCGTCATCGCCATGGGCCTGGTGTTCGTGCTGCTGCTCGGCGAGATCGACCTCGCAGCCGGCTACACCGCCGGAACCAGCGCCGCGGTCCTGGGCATCTTCCTCACCAACCATGGTTGGCCTTGGCCGCTCGCCTCGCTGATGTGCCTGGCCACCGGGGCGATCATCGGTTTGACCATCGGCCTGCTCGTCGCGCTGCTCAAGATCCCGAGCTTCGTGGTCACCCTTGCCTTCTTCCTGGGCCTACAGGGCGTGCTGCTCCTCGTCATCGGTGACGCGGGCACGATCCGGATCCACGACGACACCATCCAGGCACTCACCACCGGCCACCTCTCGGTCGTCGGCAGCTGGATCTTCTTCGTCGCGGTCGTGGGCGCGTACGCCCTGGTCACCTTCCTGGCGATCCGTGGCCGTCGGCGCCGCAACCTGCCGGTCCCGGCGATGTCGGTATGGATCGCCAAGGTCGCGATGATGGTGGTCGTTCTCGGCGTCCCCACCTTCTTCCTGACGCAGGACCGTGGCTCCAACGGCGTGGTCATCAAGGGCACCCCGTACGTCGTCCCCCTCATCCTGGTGCTCATGGTCGGCCTGACTTTCCTGCTGCAGCGCACCGCGCTGGGTCGGCACATCTACGCCGTCGGTGGGAACTCAGAAGCTGCTCGCCGGGCCGGCATCAACGTGCCCGGGATCAAGATCTTCTGCTTCGTGATGGGCGGGACGATGGCGGCCCTGGCGGGCATCGTGCTGGCTTCGCGCACGTTCTCGGTCTCGCCGAACACCGGTGGTGCCACCACGCTGCTGTACGCCGTGGGCGCGGCAGTCATCGGTGGCACCAGCCTGTTCGGCGGTCGAGGCAAGATCAAGGATGCCGTCATCGGTGGGCTCGTGATCGCGACGATCGACAACGGGATCTCGTACATCACGCAGACAGCGGGTGTGGTCTTCATCGTCACCGCCGCCGTGCTGCTGCTCGCGGCGAGCGTCGACGCGCTGTCCCGGCGGCGTGCGGTCTCGACCGGTCGCGCGTAGAGGCCGCGTGAGCAGTGGCTAACAGCCTGGCGGGGGCTACCCAGGACGAGGTCCGCAGGCACAACCTCGGCAACCTGCTCCATCTGCTCCACGTCCACGGGGCGACCTCGCGGTCGGACCTCACGGCGCTCACCGGTCTCAACCGGAGCACCGTGGGGGCCCTGACGACCGAGCTCGCCGACGTGGGCCTGGTGTCGGAGCAGGCCCCGGTCGGCCGGGGTGGTGCCGGTCGTCCGTCGATCATCGTGCGCCCGGAGAGCCAGCGGGTCTACGTGCTCGCCCTGGACGTCGGCGTCGATCACATCATCGCGGCCAGGGTCGGGCTCGGCGGCGAGGTGCTCGACCGCAGGGAGCTGCGGCAGTCGCACGGCGACTACCAGACCGCCAAGATCCTGCGGCACGTCGAGAAGCTCAGCCGGTCCGTCCTGGCCGGCGCGTCCGCGGACTCGGTCTGCGTCGGCATCGGCGCTGGTGTCTGCGGAGTCGTCTCGCACGCGACCGGGCTGGTGCGCTTCGCTCCCAACCTCGGCTGGGTGGACGTACCGTTCGGCGCCCAGATCGCCGACGCGCTGTCGACCTCGCTCCCGGTGATCGTGGGCAACGACGCCGACTTCGGTGCTATCGCCGAGCACGTACGCGGGGCGGCGAAGGGCTCCGACAACGTCATCTTCCTGTCCGGAGAGGTCGGGGTCGGTGGCGGCATCATCCTCGACGGCCGGGCTATGAGCGGGGCCGGCGGCTACGGCGGCGAGGTCGGCCACATGGCCGTCAACCCGCGTGGCCGGCTCTGCCGATGCGGCGCCCGTGGCTGCTGGGAGACCGAGGTCGGCGAGGAGGCCGCGCTGATCGCTGCCGGCCGCGCCGACTCGACCGTCGAGGCGGTGGTGGCGCTGGCTGCGGCCGGCGACCGGCAGGCCAAGGCGGGCCTACGGCGCGTGGGTGGCTGGCTCGGGATCGGCGTCGCGAACCTGGTCAACCTGTTCAACCCCGAGGTCGTCGTCTTCGGCGGCGTCTTCCGGCAGATCTTCCCGGCCACCGAGCCGTTGGTCCGTGAGGCGCTTCGTACGGCCCTGGCCGCACCGCGCGAGCAGGTCCGCCTCGCCCTACCGAAGTTCGGCGGTGACTCCACCCTGCTGGGCGCCGCCGAGAGTGCCTTCGCGCCGCTGCTCGACGATCCGCTCGGCGCACTGGCCCACGTCTCGGCCCGGCTCCGTGCCTGACTCTGCTCCGATCGTCCTGACGGCTGGGACTACCAGCCTCACCCTCGTACCCGCATCTGGTGGCCGGGCGTCGTCCCTGGTCGTGGACGGGGTCGAGCTGCTCGCGCACGACACCGACAGCGCGTTCGGCTGGGGCTGGTACCCGATGGCCCCCTGGCCCGGGCGGCTGCGCGACAACGCCGTGGTCTTCCGTGGGGTCACGTACCCGATGCCGGTCACCCTCGACACCTGGGCCATCCACGGGACGGTCTACGACGTCCCCTGGCGGGTCGACAGCGTCGAGCCCGGCAACCGGGCCCAGCCGGCCAGCGCGGCGCTCAGCGTGGCGCTGACGGCCCCGTGGCCGTGGGCCGGCCGGGTGTCGCAGACCTGGCGGCTCGACGAGCACTCGGTGGAGACCGTACTGGAGGTCAGCAGCGACGGCGAGGAGTTCCCCGCGGAGATGGGCTGGCACCCCTGGTTCCGCAAGCAGCTCGCCAGCGGCGGCAGGGCCCGGCTCGACCTGCCGGCCACCGAGATGCTCGCCCGCGGGCCGACCCACCTGCCCACTGGCGCTTGCGTCTCGCCGGTACCAGCCGGTCCCTACGACGACACCTTCCCCCTGCCGGGCGGCGAGGTCGGGCTGACCTGGCCCGGGGCGCTGCGGCTGCGGTGCGAGACCGACTGCCGCTACGTCGTGGTCTACGACGAGCGCCCCGACGGCATCTGCGTCGAGCCGCAGACGGCCGCGCCGGACGGGATCAACGGGTCGGCCGGCCTCGTACGGCCCGGGCAACCGCGCCGGGCCCGCTCCGTGTGGCGCTGGTCACCCGACCCCCCGGGGAGCCCCGCAGAGCCTGCCGGAAACGCCTCGCGGGCCTAGACTTCGGGGCGTGCTCGAACACGTGCGGGGCCCGGCCGACATCAAGTCCTTGTCGCGCGAGCAGCTCGACGCCCTGGCCGCCGAGATCCGCAGCTTCCTGGTCACGAACGTGTCCCGCACCGGCGGCCACCTCGGGCCCAACCTCGGCGTCGTGGAGCTCACCCTCGCGCTGCACCGCGTGTTCGACTCGCCGCGCGACACCATCCTGTGGGACACCGGGCACCAGGCGTACGTGCACAAGATCCTGACCGGGCGGCAGGCCGACTTCCCGACGCTGAAGCAGCGCGGCGGGCTGTCCGGCTACCCGAGCCGCGACGAGTCGCCGCACGACGTGATCGAGAACAGCCACGCCTCCACGTCGCTGTCCTGGGCTGACGGGGTGGCCAAGGCGCGGCAGCTGAGCGGGCAGTCCGCAGATCGGGCCGTCGTGGCCGTCATCGGCGACGGCGCCCTCACCGGCGGAATGGCCTGGGAGGCGCTCAACAACATCGCGGGCAGCGACCGGCCCCTCGTCATCGTGGTCAACGACAACGCGCGGTCCTACGCGCCGACCATCGGTGGCCTGGCCCATCACCTGGCCACCCTGCGGACCACCCGGGGGTACGAGCGGTTCCTCGACTGGGGCCGGGTCCTGCTCGGGCGTACGCCGGTCGTCGGCGGGCCCCTGTACGAGACGCTGCACGGCATGAAGAAGGGGCTCAAGGACATCGTGGCCCCGCAGGGGATGTTCGAGGACCTCGGCCTGAAGTACATCGGCCCGGTGGACGGGCACGACGTCGAGGCGGTCGAGCACGCGCTGGTCCGGGCCCGCGCGTATGGCGGACCGGTCATCGTGCACGCCATCACGCACAAGGGCCGTGGGCACGCGCCGGCCGAGAACGACGTGGCCGACCACTTCCACGGCATCGGCGTCGTCGACCCCGAGACCGGCACACCCCTTGCTGCGTCAGGGACTTCGTGGACCCATGTGTTCGCCGACGAGATGGTGGCCATCGGGGCCGAGCGACCCGACGTGGTGGCCGTGACGGCGGCGATGCTGGCTCCGGTCGGGCTCGCGCCGTTCGCGCACGCGTACCCCGACCGGGTCTTCGACGTCGGCATCGCCGAGCAGCACGCGGCCACCTCGGCCGCGGG
>JANMWN010000104.1:0-1829 GCA_031394045.1 Sporichthyaceae bacterium | reverse complement strand
GTTCGACTCATATCGAGCTGGATACGCCTCTGTCGCGCCCTTGCCCCAGGCCGTCATAAATGACGGCGGCGACATGGGCGGGCCTTGCCGAGCGGCGCTCGCATCCGCTTACCCCGCCCTCGTCCCAGCCGGTCCATGGCCCGACCAGGCAACTGCCTTTTGGGTGGGCTGTAGCACCCGGCTGTTAGGCGGCCCGGCGGACCCTTGGGTCGTTCACTCCTCTCTCGGCGACGACGACTGATCTGCGGACGCCGCAGGTCGTAGCGAACCTCCCTGCCGTTCGGCGCGGATCTTGATCGGGCATGATGAGCCGGTGGCGGACCCGCTGGAGGTTGATGGCACAGGCGGCGCCTCGACTACAAAGTACGTGGCGCGTGGCTCAACGGTCGACGCACTTGGGGGATCAGGCTCCGTCGCTCGCCGATCAATTGATGATTTCGCCGCCCTCTGCGCGAATCGCCGCCAGCCGCTCGCGCCATGCCAGTAGCGCCCCTGGGGTGAGCCAGGTCCAATCGGTGACCTCGCTGACGATCCGGAGCGGCTCCTTGCTTGGGTAGGACCTCGTCGGGTTACCGGGGAACTTCTTGTCGGTCACATTTGGGTCGTCCTCGAACTCCCCCGTTGGCTCAATGAGGTAGACGCGCGGATCAGCGTCGCCTGGCGCGAGTTCCGCAGCGAGCCCGGCACCATCGGGCACCGCGGTGAAGTAGATGTGGTTCATCACGACATCAGGCCGGTAGTTCGACCGGAAGCCAGCCGTGAGCAGGTCACCAACCCGCAGGTCCGCTTTCGTGCCATGGAAGAACGGACCCGCGTCCAGAACGTCAGCCACTGCCACAGCCATGGGGACGCCCGCATCCCGACTCGTCTCCGGTCTGAGGTCCTTACGGGTCGCGTAGGGCATGGATGGTTGGCAGGCCAGCCCTTGCGGTCCGCGGGAGGCCAGGTGATGCTTGCGGCATGACAGCTACGGGTGTCCAGGACAGCAGCTCTCCGTACGCATCCGTGCCCGAGGCCGAGCCCGACGCCGAGGTGGACCCGCACTGGCTGAGCCTGCGCGGCGGCTCGCTCCTGCCTAACGTCTACATGCCGCCGCCGATGGCCGGCGAGCACGGCTCCTGGATGCGGGCGGTGGCGCTGATCCTGATCGGCGTCTTCGTCGCTGCGACAGCGGCCGGCATCTGCCTCACGTACGGTCCGCCGCAGCACCTGTTCTGAGGTCGGGTCGGCGATCGGCCAGCACTGGGAAGTCGGCGCGCGTCTTGGCGACCAGCGCCAGGTCGATGTCGACCACCAGCACCTGCTCGTCGTCACCGGCCTCGGCGAGCACCACGCCCCACGGATCGACGACCACCGAACGGCCGCCGAGTCGCAGGCCTTCCTGCTCGCCAGAACCGTTGCAGGCGACCAGAAATGCCTGGTCCTCGACCGCCCGGGCCCGGGCCAGCAGGCTCCAGTGCGCGATCCGCGGCGTCGGCCAGGCAGCCGGCAGCAGGAACAGCTCGGCGCCCCGGTCGACGAACGCGCGGAACAGCTCGGGGAAGCGCAGGTCGTAGCAGGTCGCCAGCGCCACGCTCGTGCCTTCGATATCGGCCATCACCAGGTCGGCACCCGGGGTGAGCACCGTGGTCTCCCCGCCGTCGAAGCCGAACAGGTGCAGCTTCCGGTACGTCGCAGCCAGCGTGCCATCGGGCCGGAACAGCAGGCTGGTGTTGAAGAGCCGCCCGTCGTCGGCGCGCTCGACGATCGAGCCACCGTGCAGCCATGCGCCGAGGTCACGGGCCGCTGCGGCGAGGGCGGCGGCGATCGGCCCGTCGAGCGGCTCGGCC
>JANMWN010000102.1:0-2729 GCA_031394045.1 Sporichthyaceae bacterium | reverse complement strand
GTGCTCGCCACCTCCTACCGGCCCGAGGTCTTCGCGGGCTTCCTCGCTGCGGGGGGAGCGGCTGGTCTCGAGATCGAGCACGTCACCGAGGACGAGCCGCTGGGTACCGGCGGTGCGATCCGCAACGTCGCCGACCGGCTGAGCGGCGGTCCCGACGACTCCGTCGTGGTCCTCAACGGGGACATCCTGTCCGGCCACGACCTCGCCGCCGAGGTCGCGCTGCACGAGTCGGCCGGCGCGGCGGTGACGCTCTATCTCACCAGGGTCGACGACGCCCGCGCCTACGGATGCGTCCCCACGGACAGCTCGGGCAGGGTCACGGCGTTCCTCGAGAAGATGACGGAACCGGTGAGCGACCAGATCAATGCCGGCTGCTACGTCTTCCGACGGTCGGTCGTCGATGCGATCCCGGCCGGCCGGGTGGTGTCGGTCGAGCGCGAGACGTTCCCTGGGCTGGTGGCGTCGGGGGCGCTGGTGCTGGGCTTCGTCGACGACGCGTACTGGCTGGACGTGGGCACGCCGGCTGCCTTCGTGCAGGGCTCGCGCGACCTGGTGCTCGGGCGGCTGCGGTCGTCGGCACTGCCGGGTCCGCCCGGAGAGATGATGCTGCTGCCCGGTGCGCAGGTCGACCCCGGGGCGGCGGTGGGTGGCGGCTCGGTGGTGGGTGCCGGGGCGGTCGTGGCCTCCGGTGCTGTCGTCGAGGGCTCGGTGCTGATGGACGGCGCCGTCGTCGGCGCCGGCGCGCAGGTGCGTGACTCGGTCGTCGGTGTCGGTGCGTCGATCGGTCCCGGCGCGACGCTCTCCGCGGCGGTGGTCGGAGACGGTGCGCAGGTGGGGGAGGGCTGCCGGCTCCTGGCCGGTGCCCGGGTCGACGTCGACGAGATCGTGGGCGACGAGGTCTCGGGTGGCCCCGACGGTGCCTGAGCCGCTCATCCGCGTCTGGTCGGCACGCCGGCCGGTCGACCTCGGCGCGACACTCGGGCCGCTGCGCAGGGGGCCTGGCGACCCGACGTTCCGGCGCGAGGGCGCGGCGCTGTGGCGTACCTCGCGTACGCCAGAAGGTGTTGCCAGCCAACGGATCTCGCTGCGAGCGGGAGACCTGGGTAGTGACGTCGAAGTGCAGGCGTGGGGTCCCGGAGCGGCCTGGCTGCTCGAGACGCTGCCCGACCTGCTCGGGGCTCGGGACGACACCGACGGGTTCCGGCCGGAGCACCCCCTCGTGGCGGACGGCTGGCGCCGCAGCCCCGGCTGGCGGATCCCGCGAACCGGTCTCGTGCTGGAGTCGCTCGTCCCGGCCGTGCTTGAGCAGAAGGTGACGGGCCGGGAGGCGTGGCGCTCGTGGCAGCGACTGGTGACGGGTTACGGCGCCGTCGCCCCTGGCCCCGCGCCGGCGGGGATGGCGGTGGCGCCGACGCCGGAGCAGTGGGCCGGCATCCCCTCCTGGGCCTGGCACCGGGCCGGCGTCGGGCCTGAGCGCTCGGCGACGATCGTCCGTCTCGCCGGTCGGGCTGCGGCGATCGAGCGCACGGTCGGGCTGCCGTTCGACCAGGTCGACCGGGGGCTGCAGTCGCTCCCCGGCGTGGGTGCGTGGACGTCGGCCGAGGTGCGGCAGCGGGTGCACGGCGACCCCGACGCGGTGTCGGTCGGTGACTTCCACCTGGCCAGGCAGGTGGTGTTCGCCCTCACCGGGCGGCGCGACGGGGACGACGCGGCGATGCTCGACCTGCTGCGCCCGTACGCGGGGCATCGGTACCGCGCGGTTCGGATGGTGGAGCTGTCCGGCGTCGCTCCCGAACGGCGTGCCCCGAGGTACTCCCCCCTCGACCACCGCACCCGCTAGCCGCGGTCTTTTGTGGTGTTGATCGTTTCGGTGCTGCGAACTTGCTCGGGTTGGTGGCGTGACGGGGTGCCTGACAGGGTCGGGTGCCGGTGGTGCTCCGGTGCTTGGGTGGTGGTCGGGCTTGGGTGGGGCCTCGGTTTCAGCTAGGTGCCGGGATCGCGTTGATGCGCTCGAAGGCGGTCAGGATGGCGGATGCTCAACGCCGTCGACAGCTCGGCCGTCAGGCCGGGCCGATCGGCGAGCAGCCGCACCGCCACCGAGCCGACGCACGTCGAGGCATGGCTGACGATCGGGACCCTGACCGTCGGCGTTGGCGTCGGCGCAATGTACGACCGACTGCTGACCCTGTTGGAACAGTGACCAGCGGCAGTCGTCGTCGACACGGTCCCCGACGATCCTGAAGCGACCTACCGTCGTCTGCTGGATGCCTTGGGCACGTGGAACTCCCGATCCAGCAACAGGTCTAGGGGGCGGGGCCTGTTCGCGTGAACGTGGGTGTGCCGCCTGGGACGGGGGTGATGGTCCAGGTGTTGTTGGTGGAGTGGATGTAGCGGTGGCAGTGGCCGCACAGGGCGACCAGGTTGTCCAGGTCGGTGGGTCCGCCGTCGGCCCAGTGCCAGATGTGGTGGATGTGCCGGGGGTGGTTCCCGCAGTGCGGTGTCTGGCAGCGGTAGTGGTCGCGTGCGAGGACCGCCAACCTCTGCGCGAGGGTGGGGTTGCAGGTGGTCCGGCCAGCATCGAGGGGCTGCGATCCGCTACCGAGGACGATCGGGAGGATCTTCGCGTCGCAGGCGATCCTGCGTGCGGCTTCGGGGGAGAGGGGGGTGCCGTCGGTGAACATCGCCGGGCCGGCGCCGGGCTTGGCCTGCAGGGTCGCCAGCGGGATCTG
>JANMWN010000089.1:0-26467 GCA_031394045.1 Sporichthyaceae bacterium | reverse complement strand
ATGTCGGCTCGTCGCATCCTGGGGCTGGAGTAGGTCCCAAGGGTTGGGCTGTTCGCCCATTAAAGCGGTACGCGAGCTGGGTTTAGAACGTCGTGAGACAGTTCGGTCCCTATCCGCCGCGCGCGCAGGAGACTTGAGAAGGGCTGTCCCTAGTACGAGAGGACCGGGACGGACGAACCTCTGGTGTGCCAGTTGTTCCGCCAGGAGCACGGCTGGTTGGCTACGTTCGGAAAGGATAACCGCTGAAAGCATCTAAGCGGGAAGCCTGCTTCAAGATGAGGTCTCCCACAGGGTTAACCTGGTAAGGCCCCCAGTAGACGACTGGGTTGATAGGCCGGATGTGGAAGTGCGGTAACGCACGGAGCTGACCGGTACTAATAGGCCGAGGACTTGACTACAAACCAAAACTGCCGTTTCGCGTTCACTGTGCGGTTCCCGAGATGCGGTCGGGAACGGCTCACATCTCAATAGAGTTTCGGCGGCCATAGCGCAGGGGAAACGCCCGGTCCCATTCCGAACCCGGAAGCTAAGCCCTGAAGCGCCGATGGTACTGCACGGGTGACTGTGTGGGAGAGTAGGACGCCGCCGAACATTCTTTCGATGAGGGCCACCCCAGTAGGGGTGGCCCTCATTCGTTTGTTACGGATCGTTCAAGGTAACTCCTGTTCACCGGGCTCTCGCATCGATGGAGGCACGCATGGCTGACGAACGCCGCGGCGGCGCAGCGGGCCGCAAACCGTCTGGTGCTGGCAAGCCAAGCTCGTCGGCCGGCAGGCCCAGCGCGTCGGGCCGGCCTGCATCCTCCGGCCGGCCGGCCTCTGGCGGGAAGCCCGCGTCCTCCGGCCGTTCTTCCTCGCCCGGGCGACCCAAGTCGGGCGGGAAACCCTCGCCCCGCGGTGGTGGTGGCAAGCCGACCGGAGGCCGGGCGGGGGCCGCCCGACCAGCCGCAGCCCCGCGGGGGCCGCGTGACTCGACCGATACCCGTCGGGAGCGCGCACCCAGGCGCTCGGCCGGGGAGATCCCCGAGCTTCCGCTCGACATCACCGGCGAGGAACTCGACCCCGACGTGCGTCGCCAGCTGCGTACGCTCCCCAAAGGGCTGGCCGAAGAGGTGGCCAAACGACTGGTGGCTGCGGGACGCTACTTCGAGGGTGACCCGGAGCTGGCCCACCGGCACGCGAGTGAGGCGACCCGGATGGCGTCCCGGGTCGCCGTGGTACGCGAGGCTGCGGGCCTGACGGCGTACTCGACCGGGCGGTGGGCACAGGCCCGATCGGAGCTGCGGGCGGCTCGGCGGCTGTCGGGGTCGGATGAGTTCCTGCCCATGCTCGCCGACTGCGAGCGCGGCCTCGGCAAGCCTGAGCGGGCGCTGGAGCTGGCCGGCAGCCCCGAGGCGGCCAGGCTCGACAAGGCGACGACCGTCGAGATGCGCATCGTCGCCTCCGGAGCACGACGCGACCTCGGCCAGCTCGATGCGGCGGTGGTGACGCTGCAGTGTTCCGAGCTCCGGGACGAGGCCAAGCCCTGGTCGGCGCGGCTGCGCTACGCGTACGCCGATGCGCTGCTGGCCGCCGGTCGCCAGGACGAGGCGGTCACCTGGTTCGAGCGGGCGTCGGCAGTGGACCCGACAGGGGAGACCGACGCCCAGGAGCGGCTCGAGGAGCTCGCCGGCCTGGTGTTCGTCGACGCGGGCAGCGACTCCGACAGCGACTCTGACAGCGATTCCGACAGCGATTCCGACAGCGACTCCGACAAAGGCAGCGACTCCGACCTGGAATGGGACGACACTCCGTCCTCCGACCGGTCGAGCTGATCGGCACGGGCGCGACGGACCGGGTGGTCGAGGTTCGAGAACACCTGGGTCACGTCGAGGTCGGGGGGTCGGCGATCGCGTTGGCCGGCCCGTCGACCGTGTCGAGCCAGCGATTGATGCCGACGATGTTCGCGGCCGTGGCGTTCAGGTGCTCGAACTTCTCGCTGAGCTCGGCGTTGGCGACGTAAGCCGCATACCGGTCGGCGGTCTTCTCGGTCACCCGTTGGACCGCGTGGTCGAGGTCGAGCTCGGACGCCCGGGTCTCCCGGACCAGCTCGACCCACAGCCGCAGCTCCTCCTCGGCACGGCCCAACGAATCCTCCACGTCATCGACCGGCCCGAAGTGGCTGAACAGCAAGCGGCTGGCGCCCACGTCACGGAACCGGCCGATCGACGCTAGTGCAAGCTCGAGGTCGAAGTCCGGCGGCGGGGTCGAAGGGCGCATCTCCCGGGTCTCGGGGATGTAGACGCCGGCGGCGTCCCCGACGTACAGGTCGCCGGATACGGAGTCGACCAGCCCGACGTGGTGCTGCGCGTGACCGGGAGCATGGAACGCGCCGAGGGCCCGGCCGGCGCCGAGGTCGATGGCCCCGGTGTCGCCGAGGGCGCGTACCCGCGCGGCGTCCGTGGGCAGCAGGACGCCGAAGACGTCGTCGAGCACCCGCCCGAAGACCCGCCTCGCGCTGCTCATCAGGCGTTCGGGGTCCACCAGGTGCCGAGCACCACGCTCGTGAACGACGATCTCCGCGGACGGGAACAGACCCGCGAGGCTGCCCACCCCACCGGCGTGGTCCAGGTGGATGTGCGTGACGACGATCGTGCTGAGGTCGCCGGGGCCGACGCCGAGGGCTGCCATCGCGTCGCGTACGACCGGGGCAGAGGTGGCGGTACCGGTCTCGATCAGGCACGGCCGGTCGCCGCGGATGAGGTAGGCCGACGTGATCCCGGCGTACCCCGACATCCGGGTGTCGATCGCGAAGACACCGTCACCGAGGTCCTGAGTCGTACTGTCCACAGCCGATCCCTCCGGCTCAGTTGTCCACAGGGAGCAGGGTGGGCCGTGCTCCTGGTGCCGTGACTCGGCATCGTAGGCCTCGAACCGATTCCGACCAGAAGGGGGCGCCGTGGCCGCCGACACTGCTATCGAGGACCGCAACGACGTCGTCGTCGTCGGTCGGCTCTCCGCAGCTCCAACGCTGCGCGAGCTGCCCAGCGGCGACGAGGTGATGTCGTTCCGCGTGGTGGTTCGACGGCCGATGGACCTGAAGCGACGTCCGGGAGCCGCTACCGTCGACTCCCTCGAGTGCGCCGTCTGGAGGGGTGACTTGCGGCGGGTCGTCCGCTCGTGGGCGGTCGGCGACATCGTCGAGATCACCGGAGCGGTGCGCCGCCGGTTCTGGCGCCGACCGGGCGGTGCAGCCAGCAGGTGGGAGATCGAGGTCCGCAGGGCCCGTCGGCTGGCTCGCGCATGAGCGCGGCGAAGGCTTCCTCAGCCGGCTTCGAACGTGCGCAGCACCAGGCCGGTCCGCGGCTTGGGGCCGAACGACGTGCTCTTGCGCGGCATCCGTACACCTTCGGCCGCCAGCTCAAGCACGGACTCCACGGCAACGGGCGCGAGCAGGACCGCCGTTCCGTCGCTGCGGCCGGCGGCACGCATCGCCCCGGCGACCTCGTGGTGGTAGCTCACCCGGTCCTCGGCGAGGTCCCAGACCTGCTCGACCAGCACCTGGTGCAGCACGGCCGTGTCAAGCCCTCGCCACTGCACCGGATGGTCGCGGCCGATGATCTCCTCGACTGCCGCGTGATGACGGACGACGAGCCGAGCGGCCGAGCCGTCCGGGGCGACCAGGAGCAGCTCGCCGGTAGCCAGCCCTCGTGCTGCAGCCTCGGGATCGGTCACGGTCTCGCGGGTGACGTCGAACAGCTCTGTCAGGCCGTGCAGCGCTGCTTCGAGGGTCAGGGCCGAGACGGCGCGGTGGATCGCGCCAACCCGCGGCGGGTGCGCACGCAGGTCCACGAGCAGAGCCAGCCCGCTGTCCCACGGTCCGGTCCCGCCGGCGGCCTCGAGCTCGGACTGCAGGGCACGATAGGCGGCGTAGCGGTGATGGCCGTCGGCGATCAGTGCCTGCCGCCCAGCCAGGTCGGCCGCCACGGTCGCCAAGTCCTTGGGGTCGGTGAGCTGCCACAGCCGGTGCGTCAACCCGTCGTGGGTGTGCGCGGTCACGGTGGCCGGGTCCGCGGCGACGCGGTCGACGATCTCGGCGGTCGGGCCGGACTCCCCGTCGTACATCAGCAGGATCGGTTCGACGTTGGCGCGGGCGGCGCGCATCAGCTCCAGCCGGTCGGCGACCGGTCCGGGCATGACGTCCTCGTGTGGGAGCACCACTCGTTCGGCCGGGTCGCGCAGGCCCACGTTCCCGAGCAGCCCGCGCTGCACGACGGCTTGGTCGGTGGCCTGCTCGTAGACATAGAGGCCGGCCTCCTGGTCGACCGTGAGAACACCCTCGTCCAGCCACCGGCGCAGCGTCGAGGCGGCGTGCTCATAACGGCCCTCCGGCCCGCAGTCGTCGTCGCGGGGCAGGATCAGACGTACCACGTTGTGGGAGTCCGCGGACTCCAGGGCCAGCACCCCGTCGGCGTCGAGCACGTCGTACGGCGGGCTCGTCACCTCGGCCAGGTCGCTGACGCGCGCCTCCACGTAGCGGACCCCGTGGAACGGCAGCAGCGTCAGCCCACGGTGATCCACCGCGCCGACGCCGTTGCCGGGGGAGTCATCAGTGCTCACGTCCGGCATCGTACGGTGGACCCCGCCGTGGCCAGCGCGAGCAGTGCCGCTGGTTCCCGAGCGACCGACCGACTGACCAACCGACTCTGTACCTGGAGGATCTGCTGATGGGGCCGAAGGCCAGCCCGGCTACCGGGGAGCGTCCGTGGTTGCGGGCATCGAGCACACCGTTGGCGCAGATCCACGACGTGGCGCTGCTGGACCTGGACGGCACTGTCTACGTCGGGCCAGACGCAGTGCCTGGGGCGCCGGTCGTCGTAGAGGCCCTGCGCCGCGGGGGCGTGCGTCCCGCCTTCGTGACCAACAACGCCTCCCGCACGCCCGAGGCGGTCGCCGCGCACCTGACTTCGCTGGGCATCGCCTGCATAGCCGACGAGGTCGTCACCTCGGCTCAGGCAGGGGCGAGCCTCGTGGCCGGCCGAGTGCCCCCTGGGTCCCCGGTCCTGGTCATCGGCGGGGTCGGGGTCCGGGAGGCGCTGCGCGAGGTGGGGCTCGAGCCGGTGGACCGGGCTGATGAAGAGCCGGTGGCGCTGCTCCAGGGCTGGACCCCAGAGCTGTCGTGGGGGCAGCTGGCCGAAGGCGCCTACGCGCTGGCAACCGGGCTGCCGTGGGTCGCGACGAACACGGACCTGACCATCCCGACCGGGCGCGGGATCGCCCCTGGCAACGGCTCCTTCGTCGGGCTGCTGGTCGGCGTGACCGGGCGCCGGCCAGATGCCGTGGCCGGCAAGCCGCGTCCGCCGCTGCTCGAGCAGGCGGTCAGCCGGATGTCTGCGGTCCGCCCTGTGGTCGTGGGGGACCGGCTCGACACCGACATCGAGGGCGCCGCGGCTGTCGGGCTCCCGAGCCTTCTCGTGCTCAGCGGAGTCACGGACGTCAAGGCGCTGCTCACCGCGCAGGCGGCGCACCGGCCGACCTACCTGGCCAGCGACATCTCCGGGCTGCTGCGCCCGCACCCGGCTCCCGTGCGTGTAGGGGGCGGCTGGCAGTGCGGCCGCTGGACGGTGAGCAGCAGGCGAGAAACCCGCGATCTGCATTTCGCAATCGCGGACGACGCGGCGTACCCGCGGCAGGCCGGCACCGAGGCAGCGGACGACCTGCTCCGCGCCGCCAGTGCCGCAGCGTGGAGCCTGACCGACGACGGGTACCAGGTCGACCTGACCGCCTCGGTGCTCGAGGTCGTCGAAGGGGCGCTTGCTCGCGCCAGGGCGGCCGGCAGCTGAGGTGGTGGTCGCGGGACCGCTACCCGAACTAGGAGAGCAGCGAACGCAGCTTGTACACGTCGCGGAGCGAGGCGTTCAGCCTGAGCCGACCGGTGGCCCAGGCGTGCGGGAAGCTCAGCCGGCCATCTACCAGGTCGACCAGGTCGTCGCTCGAGACGGTGAGCCGGATCTGCGCGGGTTCGGGCGACAGCTGCGTGGTCACCCGGACCAACGCGCCCTCACTCAGCTCGCCGCGGAAAACGACGTCCAGGTCGGTCACGCGACAACTGATCGTCCGGTCCTCGGCGTGCGCCCGGACGGAGTCGTCGGCCGTCGACAGATGCTCGCCCAACCGCTTCAACGCGGCCCGGCATGCCGTCACCGTGGCCATGGTGTCTGCCAGCCCCTCCCTGCGCCGTGCGCCGATGCGCGTGAGCGTGCGCCGGTCGCGAGCGAGCCGACGACTGCCTCGTTCCCCGACGACGCTATAGCAGGGTCCGCACCTGACGGCGCCCAGCGCGCCAGCGCGCCCGCAGAGTACGTTTGGGCGACCGCACCATGACCCGGAGGGACTCCATGGCGTTCGACGCGCTGCGAGGCTACGTCCAGCTGGCCAACGGGCTGACCGAGGTGACGCGCCAACGCGCCTTGCAGGTGGCCAAGCAGCTGGTCGACCAGGGCGGCGACGCGGTCGAGCAGGCCGTGTCCTCGGTTGGCGCCGCAAGCGTCGCCCGGCAGGCGCAGACCCTGGCGGAGGACCTGCTCGCGACCAGTCGTACCAACCGCGACCTGCTGGTCGGGCTGATACGCACCGAGGTGGAGCGGGCCGTGGCCCGGCTCGGGCTCGTCGGCGCCGACGAGCTCGCCGCCATGATCCGGGTGGTCGGCCGGCTGCAGAACCAGCTCGACGCCGCCATCGCCTTCGGCGGTGCCGACGAGCCGAAAGACGACGGCCAGCAGGTCAACGACGACAAGCCCGCGAAGAAGGTCCCGGCCAAGAAGGTCCCGGCGAAGAAGGTCCCGGCCAAGAAGGTCCCGGCGGAGCCCACGACCGAGGCCCCGGCGTGACGAGCGACTTCGCCGAGTTCGACGCGTACGAGCCAGCCTCGAACGAGGTGGCCGACGAGGTGGCTCACGATTCCGGCGTCGGAGCGAGCGACCCCGCCAGCGACGCGGCGAGCGCTCCAGCCACCGGCAACGTGCGGGTTGACAGTGCGACGGCCCTGCTCGACGACATCGACCAGGTCCCGTCGGCCGCCGCGGCGGAGGTCTTCGAAGAGGTGCACCGCAGGCTCCAGGGCGCCTTGGCCGACCTCGACGGGGACTAGCGCGTGGTCCGTCGTGCGCGGCTTGATGCCGAGCTGGTCCGGCGCGGGCTGGCCCGGTCGCGCGACCAGGCACAGGAGCTGCTGGCGACCGGACGGGTGAGCGTGAGGGGTACCACCGCGCTGAAGCCGGCCACCCAGGTGGAGCCGACGACCTCGATCAAGGTCGCAGCGCCCCCCTCAGCCGCCGACGACCCGGGGTACGTGTCCAGGGGTGCCCACAAGCTGGTCGGCGCTCTCACCGTGTTCGGCGTCGCAGGCCTGACCGTTGACGGCCGACACGTCATGGACGCGGGCGCCTCGACGGGTGGGTTCACCGACGTGCTCCTCCGCGCCGGCGCCGCTGCGGTCACGGCTGTCGACGTCGGCTACGGGCTGCTCGCCTGGCGGCTCCAGCAGGACCCGCGCGTCACGGTGGTCGACCGGACGAACGTGCGTAACCTCGAGCCTACGGACCTGCCCGGTCCACCACCCGACCTCGTCGTGGCCGACCTGTCGTTCATCCCGCTCGGCCTGGTGCTGCCCGCGCTGCGGCGCTGCGCCGCGCCGACCGCGGACTTCGTGCTGATGGTCAAGCCGCAGTTCGAGGTTGGCAGGGAGCGGCTGGGCTCCGGCGGTGTGGTCAGGGACCCGGTGCTACGCGCTGTCGCGGTCCGGTCGGTTGCTGCCAGCGCTGCCGCGCTCGGGCTCGGGGTTGCCGGTGTCACGGCGAGCCCCCTGCCCGGACCGTCGGGCAACGTCGAGTATTTCCTGTGGCTGCGTGCTGGTGCGCCGGCCCTGGCCGAGCACGACCTCGAGCACGCGATCACGGAGGGCCCCCCATGACCGAGCAGGAGGCGCGAGGAGACGACCGGCGCGCAGTCCTCCTCGTGACGCACACGGGTCGGGCGCAAGCCACCTCGTCGGCTCGGCTGGCGGCCGAGCGACTGATCAAGGCCGGCCTCCAGGTACGCGTACCCAGGTCCGAGGCCGAGGACCTGGCCCTGCCCGAGGTCGAGGTGGTCGAAGGGCTGCCCGGTGCGGCTCGGGGCTGCGAGCTGGTCATGGTGCTGGGCGGCGACGGGACGATCCTGCGCGGTGCCGAGTTCGCCCGTGGCAGCGACGCGGCCCTGCTCGGTGTCAACCTCGGCCACGTCGGCTTCCTGGCCGAGGCCGAGGAGGACGACCTCACGGCTGTCGTCGACCGGATCGTGGCCAAGGCATACGTCGTCGAGGAACGGATGACGCTCGACGTGTCCGTGCTGCGTGAGGGCCAGGAGCAGGCCCGTACCTGGGCCGTCAACGAGGCCAGCGTCGAGAAGCAGGCCCGCGAACGCATGCTCGAGGTCGTCGTCGAGGTGGACGGCCGGCCGCTCTCGCGCTGGGGGTGCGACGGTGTCGTCTGCGCGACCCCGACCGGTTCCACCGCGTACGCGTTCTCGGCCGGCGGGCCGGTGGTCTGGCCCGAGGTCCAGGCACTGCTGATGGTGCCGCTGAGCGCGCACGCCCTGTTCGCCCGGCCGCTGGTGGTGGCGCCGACCTCGGTCCTTGCCGTCGAGCTCGCCGACCGTACGGCGGACGGTGTGCTGTGGTGCGACGGCCGCCGCACGGTCGATCTGCGGCCCGGCGATCGCGTCGAGGTACGCCGTGGGGCTGAGCCCCTGCGGCTGGCCCGGCTCCAGCACCTGCCGTTCACCGACCGGCTGGTCCGCAAGTTCGACCTGCCGGTCGACGGCTGGCGCGGGCGGGCGAGCCGGGGATGATCGAGGAGCTGCACATCCAGGGCCTCGGCGTCATCGACGACGCCGTCCTCGAGCTGGCGCCGGGACTGACGGTCGTGACGGGGGAGACCGGTGCGGGCAAGACGATGGTGGTCACCGGGCTCGGCCTGCTCTTCGGTGGTCGCGCCGATGCCGGCGCGGTACGTACGGGGACCAGCAGGGCGCTGGTCGAGGGTCGCATAGTCGTTGCCCCGGCGTCAGGGGCCGCCGTCCGCGCGGCCGAGGCCGGGGCCGACCTGGACGACGACGTCCTCCTCCTCGCCCGGGCGGTGTCAGCCGAGGGCCGCTCGCGCGCTTGGGTCGGCGGGCGCGCGGTGCCGGTCGGGGTCCTGGCCGAGCTGGCGGACGACCTGGTCGCCGTCCACGGCCAGTCCGACCAGCAGCGGCTGCTCCAGCCATCCAGGCAGCGGGCCGCCCTCGACCGGTACGCAGGCGCTGCCGTCGAGGACCTCCTGGCGCAGTACCGCGAGCGCTACCTGCGGCTGCGCGAGGTCGAGCACCGCCTCGCCGAGCTGGCCACCAGTGGTCGCGAGCGGGCGCAGGAGGCCGACCGGCTGCGCTTCGGGCTCGGCGAGATCGACGCCTTGACGCCGGCCCCCGGCGAGGACCAGCTGCTCGACGCAGAGGCGCTACGGCTGGGCAACGCCGACGAGCTGCGTTCGGCTGCTGAGGTCGCCCACGCGGCTCTCCTCGGCGAGCCCGACGGCGACGTCGGGGCGGACGTGCTCAGCCTGGTGGCCGTCGCGCGTCGATCGCTCGAACAGGTACGTGCCCACGACGCAACGCTCGGGGCCCTCGCCGACCGGCTGGTCGAGGTCGCCGCGCTGGCCGCTGACGCCGGAGCCGACCTGGCGTCCTACGCAGACGCGGTCGACGCCGACCCGCGACGGCTGGCCGCGGTCGAGGAACGTCGGGCCGCGCTGAAGGGCCTGACCCGCAAGTACGGCACAACGATCGACGAGGTGCTGGTCTGGGCGCAGGACGCGGCCAAGCAGCTCGAGCTCCTCGACGGCGACGGTGAGCGCGGCGCCGAGCTCGAGGCCGAGTCCGGCCGGCTCCGCCGCGAGCTCGGCGGCCTGGCCGGGCGGCTGACCATGGCGCGGTCCGAGGCGGCCCAGATCTTCGGCTCGGCGGTGACGGCCGAGCTCGTCGACCTGGCGATGCCGCACGCCGCGGTTACGGTTTCCACGGCCACGACCGACGACCCGGGGGGCCTGCTGGTCGACCAGCGCATGCTCGCCTTCGGACCGCACGGGGTCGACGACGTCGAGCTGCTCCTCGCTCCTCATCCCGGCGCCCCGGCGCGGCCCCTGGCCAAGGGTGCCTCGGGCGGCGAGCTCTCCCGCGTGATGCTGGCCGTAGAGGTCGTCTTCGCCGGCGCCGACCCGGTGCCGACCTTCGTTTTCGACGAGGTGGACGCGGGCGTCGGTGGGCGGGCAGCGGTCGAGGTGGGCCGCCGGCTGGCCCGGCTGGCCCGCTCCGCGCAGGTCCTGGTCGTCACGCACCTGCCTCAGGTCGCGGCCTTCGCCGACCAGCACCTGGTCGTCGAGAAGGCGTCGGACGGCACCGTCACGAGGTCCGGCGTCACTGCCCTCGACGGTCCCGGTCGCGTCGCCGAGCTGACCAGGATGCTGGCCGGGCTGGACGCCTCGGAGTCCGGCCGAGCACACGCGGAGGAGCTGCTGGCCTCGGCGGCGACTTCCAAAGGGGTGTGACGCGTGTCGCTGCCGTGACGGGTGAGACACGCGGGGCAGCATCGTACGAGTGAAGCCGTTCCGCCGTCGTGCCGCCGATCCCGGCCTGCCCGGGATCTCCGGCCTGGCCCGGCCACCGCGCGGAACCGCGAGCAGCGCAGCGGACCCCGCCGACGCGACCAGGGCGATCGCCGCCCGTACCCGCCCCGGGGACATCGTCGTGCTCGACCAGATCGACCTCGACCGGGTGTCCGCCGAGGCGCTGGTCGCCGCCCGCCCGGCCGCCGTCGTCAACGTACGTCCCAGCCTCTCGGGCCGGCATCCTGCCCGCGGCGCCTCCGTCGTCGTCGGAGCAGGGATCCCGCTGCTCGACTCGGCCGGCACCGGGCTGCTCTCGGAGGTACGCGAGGGCCAGGTACTGCGCCTTTCCGGCATCGGCGTCTACAGCGGTGAGCGGCTCCTGGCCCAGGGTGACCTCCTCACGGTCGACTCGGTCGCCGCCGCCGAGGGCCGGGCCAGGGTCGGCATGGCCGGCCGGCTCGACTCGGTCGGTGCCGACGCCGCCGCGTTCCTGCGTACGCACGAGGCGCTCCTGCTCGAGGGCCAGGGCCTGCCCGCCCCCGGCCTCGACATGCGCGGGCGCCAGGTCCTCGTCGTCGGGCCCGGCGAGCGCTCGGCCCGTGAGGTCCGGGGGCTTCGGCCTTGGGCCAGGGAGGCACACCCGCTCGTCGTCGGGGCCGACGGCGGGGCCGAGCTTGCAGCGGCCACCGGGTTGCGCCTGGCGCTCGTGGTCGGCGATCCCGGCACCGTCCCCAAGCGCGCACTCGCGCGAGCCGCGCGCGTCGAGCCGGGCCAGATCCCGGCCGGCTTGTCCGCGCGGGACCTGGCCGTAGTGCTGGCCGCCGACGGTGGCGCCACGCTGATCGTGCTGACCGGCGCGCCCGCGTCCTACGACGAGCTGCTCGACCGCGACCGCGAGTCGGCGGCCGCCCTCCTTGCCGTACGCCTGCGGGCGGGCGACCTGCTGGTCGACGCCCCCGCCGTGGCCGAGCTGCAGCGACCGGCGGTCGGACTGTTCGCCGCGTTCTCGGTCGCCGCCGCGGGCGTGATCGCGGTTGTCGCCGCGTTCGCCTCGGTGCCAGGCGGGCACGAGCTGGCCCAGCGGCTGCGAGAGGTGCTCCCGTGGTGAGCTTCCGCTACCACCTGGTCTCGCTCGGGGCCGTGCTCCTCGCCCTCGCCGCAGGGGTGGTCCTCGGCGCCGGTCCGCTCTCGGGCCAGGTCTCGAACGCGCTCGCGACCCCGACTGCGACTGACAGCGCGGCCGCGACCGGCCAGACGATCACCGGCCTCAAGGCCCGGGTGTCCGCCGACGACGCCTTCGTCGCGGCGACCGCCAAGACCCTCGTCGCCGGCCAGCTGAAGAAGACCCGCGTCGTTCTCGTGGTCGCGCCGGGGACTCCGCCGGCCACCGTGACCGCGGTGGCCGACCTGCTCACGGCCGCGGGGGCCACCGTCAGCGGCACGGTGATCCTCGCGCCGGCCTGGTTCGACCCCGCGCAGGCCACGGTGCTGAACGGGATCACCACCCAGCTGGCCCCGGCCACCACGGCCAGCACCGACGGCACACCGGGGTCGGCCGCCTCGGCCGCCCTCGCGGCCGCCCTGCTCTCCAAGACGGCCGGCGCTTCGGCCCAGACCTCTGACCCGGCCACCGCGCTGCTGGCCGGCCTGATCCAGGGCGGCTTCCTGACCCGGACGGGGCAGCCCGACCAGGGCGCGTCCCTCGCTGTGCTGCTGGCCCCCGCCACCTTCAAGAACCAGGCCCTGCTGCTCCCGCTCCTGACCGGGCTCGACGGGGCCGGCAAGGGCGCGGTCGTCGCGGCACCGGCCGGTTCGGCAGCGGCGGGGGGAGTCGTCGCCCTGCTGCGCGCCGATCCCACCGCGCGGGCCACCGTGTCTGGCATCGACTCGGTCGACCAGCCGGCGGGTCGGGTGGCCGTCGTGCTCGCGCTGGCCCAGCAGAAGGCCGGCGGGCACGGCCAGTACGGGGCCGGCCCAGGGGCCGACGCGCCGGTGCCCAAGCGATGACGGTTCGAAGAGCTGCCCTCCGCTGATAGCCTGGTGGCCCGTGGGTGGGTTGCAGAAAACCCAGCCCCGTTCGATTCAGCAACGGACCACGGGAGCCCGAGTGGCAGTGCCGCAGAAGACCAAGCATCTCTTTGTCACCGGTGGCGTCGCTTCGTCGCTGGGCAAGGGCCTGACGGCGAGCAGCCTCGGCAACCTCCTGTCGGCGCGCGGCATCCGCGTCACCATGCAGAAGCTCGACCCGTACCTCAACGTCGACCCCGGGACGATGAACCCGTTCCAGCACGGCGAGGTCTTCGTGACCGACGACGGCGCCGAGACCGACCTCGACATCGGCCACTACGAGCGCTTCCTCGACCGCGATCTGGACGCGACCGCGAACATCACCACCGGGCAGGTCTACTCGACGGTCATCGCCAAGGAGCGCCGCGGGGAGTACCTCGGCGACACCGTCCAGGTGATCCCGCACATCACCAACGAGATCAAGTCGCGGATGCGGGCACAGGACGGTCCCGACGTCGACCTGGTCATCACCGAGATCGGCGGCACCGTCGGCGACATCGAGTCACTGCCCTTCCTCGAGGCGGCCCGCCAGGTACGCCACGACGTGGGGCGCGACAACGTGTTCTTCCTGCACGTCTCGCTGCTGCCGTACATCGGCCCGTCCGGCGAGCTCAAGACCAAGCCGACCCAGCACTCGGTCGCGGCACTGCGCAGCATCGGCATCCAGCCGGACGCCCTGGTGCTGCGGGCCGACCGGGCCGTGCCGCAGAACATCAAGCGCAAGATCAGCCTGATGTGCGACGTCGACGACGAGGCCGTCGTGGCCGCGGTCGACGCGCCCTCCATCTACGACATCCCCAAGGTGCTGCACTCCGAGGGCCTCGACGCATACGTCGTCCGCCGGCTCGGCCTGCCATTTCGCGACGTCGACTGGACCGACTGGGACGAGCTGCTGCGACGGGTGCACAAGCCCGCCTACGAGGTCACCGTCGCCCTGGTCGGCAAGTACGTCGATCTGCCCGACGCCTACCTCTCGGTCACCGAGGCGCTGCGGGCCGGCGGGTTCGCCTGCGACGCCCGGGTCAACCTGCGCTGGGTCGCCTCCGACGACTGCGAGACGCCCGAGGGTGCCCTGCGCAGGCTCGGCGACGTCGACGCGGTGTGCGTGCCGGGCGGTTTCGGCGTACGCGGCATCGAGGGCAAGCTCGGTGCGCTGACGTACGCCCGCGAGAACCGGATCCCCACGCTCGGGCTCTGCCTCGGCCTCCAATGCATGGTGATCGAGTACGCCCGTTCGGTCGCGGGCTTTCTCGACGCGAACTCGGCCGAGTTCGACGAGACCACCTCGCATCCGGTGATCGCCACCATGGCCGACCAGCGCGACGTCGTCGCGGGGGAGCGCGACATGGGCGGCACCATGCGGCTGGGGCTCTACCCGGCCGTGCTTGCCGATGGTTCGATCGTGCGCGAGGCCTACGGGCTCGGCTACGTCGACGAGCGGCACCGGCACCGGTACGAGGTGAGCAACACCTATCGCGGCGTCCTCGAGGCGGCCGGCCTGGTCTTCTCCGGTACCTCGCCGGACGGCCACCTCGTCGAGTACGTCGAGCTGCCGCGCGAGCAGCACCCGTACTACGTCGGTACCCAGGCCCACCCCGAGCTGCGGTCGCGGCCCACCCGGGCACACCCGTTGTTCCGTGGCCTCGTGGCGGCGGCGCTCGCCCGCAAGACGGCCGTCTCGGTCGTGCTCCCTGACGCGCTGCCTGCCCGGCCGGCCGGCTCCGCGCTGTGAAGCCGGCGGACGTCGCCGGAGCACATCCAGTCGAGCGCAGCGTGCTCGACTTCCACGGGCTGGTCTGGGACGTCATGTCCGAGACGGTGCTGCTGCCCAGCGGCGAGCGGGTCGTCCGCGACCTGATCCGGCACCCGTCCGCGGTCGCGGTCCTGGCTCTCGACGACGACGATCGGGTCCTTGTCGTGCACCAGTACCGCCATCCGGTCGGGGCCACCCTGTGGGAGCTGCCGGCCGGCCTGCTCGACATCGCCGGCGAAGACGTCCAGGTCGCTGCGCGGCGCGAGCTGCGGGAGGAGACCCACCACCATGGCGACCGGTGGTGGGTGCTGGCCGACTTCTTTACCTCACCCGGGTTCTGCGACGAGGCGCTGCGGATCTATCTCGTCCGCGACGTCCGCGAGGCCGCAGGCGAGCAGCACGACCGGCACGGCGAGGAGCGCGACATGCCTGTCGCCTGGATCCCGCTGGACGACCTGCGGGACGCGATCCTCGCGGGGCAGCTGCACAACCCGGCGCTGCTGGTGGGTGTGCTCGCCGCCTGTGCTGCCCGCGAAGGTGGCTGGACCAGCCTGCGTCCGGCCGATGCGCCCTGGCCGCTCGGGCCGCGTCAGCTGCGCGGCTGACCCTGCTCGCTGCGCTAGCCGTTGGCCCCCAAGCTGTTGGTACCGAGAGTGTTCGTGCCCGGTCGGTGCTCGAACACCAGCGTGGTCTCGGTGTGCTGCACCGACGGGTGCGAGCTGAGATGCTCGAGCACGAAGTCGCGCAGGGCGTCCGCGTCGGGTGCCGCGAGCTGGATCAGGTAGTCGTTCTGCCCGGCCAGGAAGAACAGCGAGATCACCCCGGGCAGCGCCGAGATCGTCGCCATGAAGTCGTCCATCTCCCCACGGGTGTGGGTGGACAGGCGGACTGAGATCATCGCCTCGAGCCCAAGACCCAGCGAGGGCAGGTCAACCTCCGCACGATAGGACCGGATCACCCCGCGCGTACGCAGCCCCTGGACCCGGGACAGCGCCGTCGAGGGGGCGATCCCGGCGGCCTTGGCGAGTACGTTGTTGGCGACCCGGGCGTCGCTCATCAGCATCCGCAGCAGAGTGAGGTCTACCGCGTCCAGGCGGGGCCGAACAGAGTTCGGCGGAACCACTGTCGAGCTGGACGAATCCGAACGAAACACCGCCAACACGCCCTCCAGCAGAATATTCGCGCGAATGGTTCCGATCAGTCGAACAATGCGCAATCATCGGTGCCGTTGGCTGCCGCGTCAACTGCTGGCGCGTACCTCTCGAACCCTGAAGGACTCCACATGAAGGTCGGCATCCCCCGCGAGGTCAAGAACCATGAGTACCGGGTGGCGATCACCCCGGCCGGAGTGCACGAGCTCGCGCGGGGCGGGCACGAGGTCTTCGTCGAGGCCGACGCGGGTGTCGGGTCCTCCATCAGCAACCAGGAGTACGTCGCCGCCGGGGCCACGATCCTGCCGACCGCCGACGATGTCTGGGGCACCGGCGACCTGATCCTGAAGGTCAAGGAGCCGATCGAGCAGGAGTACGCGCGGATGCGCGACGGGCAGACGCTGTTCACCTACCTGCACCTGGCCGCGGGCAAGGCCTGCACCGACGCGCTGCTCGAGCGCGGGGTCACCGGCATCGCGTACGAGACCGTTGAGCTGCCCGACCGCTCGCTGCCGCTGCTCGCGCCGATGAGTGAGGTCGCCGGTCGGATGGCGCCCCAGGTCGGCGCGGCGACGTTGCAGCGTGCCAACGGCGGACGAGGCGTCCTGATGGGCGGGGTCTCCGGGGTGTACGCGGCCAAGGTCGTCGTCATCGGCGCTGGCGTCTCCGGCATGAACGCCGCGGCCATCGCCCTCGGCATGCAGGCCGAGGTCCTGCTGCTCGACCGCAACATCGCCCGGCTCCGCCAGGCCGACGCGATCTACCAGGGGCACATGCAGACGATCGCCTCGAACGCCTTCGAGATCGAGCGGGCCGTCCTCGAAGCCGACCTGGTCATCGGCGCAGTCCTGGTCCCGGGCGCCAAGGCCCCGACCCTGGTCTCCAACGAGCTGGTCTCGCGGATGAAGTCCGGTTCGGTCCTCGTCGACATCTCGATCGACCAGGGCGGTTGCTTCGAGGACTCGCACGCCACGACGCACGACGACCCGACGTACCGGGTGCACGACTCGGTCTTCTACTGCGTGGCCAACATGCCGGGGGCGGTGCCGCACACCTCCACGTACGCGCTGACGAACGTGACCCTGCCGTACGCGGTCGAGCTGGCCAACAAGGGCTGGAAGCAGGCCTGCCGCGACGACCGCGCGCTGGCGCTGGGCCTGAACACCCACGCCGGCCAGGTCACGTACCCCGCTGTCGCCGAGTCGTTCGGGCTGCCGCTGCTGGCGCTCGAGGACGCCCTCGCCTGATCGCGGCGGTCTCCTGACGGCAGCATTATGTAAGGTGACGGCCGTGGCGGACCAGGAGCAGCCCAGCGCGCTGGAGCGTGCGGTCGCGACCTACCTCGACCATCTCGCGGTCGAGAGGGGCGTGGCTCGCAACACGCTGCTGTCCTACCGGCGCGACCTGCGCCGCTACCTCGCGTTCTCCGCCGAGCGGGGGATCGGCGAGGCCGCAGCGGTGGTCGAGAGCGACATCACCGACTTCCTCGCTGCGCTGCGGACCGGCGACGCCGACCACCAGCCGCTGGCCGCGGTCTCGGCGGCCCGCACGGTCGTCGCCGTGCGCGGCTTCCACCGGTTCGCGCTGCGCGAGGGACTCTCGAGCGTCGACCCGTCGCACCAGGTACGTCCGCCGCAGCCGGCCCGTCGACTGCCAAAGGCGATCGGGGTCGATGAGGTCGAGCGGCTGCTCGTGGCCGCCGGCTTCGACCAGACGCCGCGATCGCTGCGGGACCGGGCCCTGCTGGAGGTGCTCTACGGCAGCGGGGCGCGGATCTCCGAGGCGGTCGGGCTCGACATCGACGACGTGGACCTGGCGAACGGCGCAGTGCTGCTGCGCGGCAAGGGCGGCAAGGAACGGCTGGTCCCGCTGGGCTCGTACGCGGTCGAGGCGGTCTCGGCGTACCTGGCCCGGGGCCGGCCCGGCTTTGCGGCGGCGGCATCGGCCGGGATGGGTACGCACGCGGTGTTCCTGAACACCCGCGGTGGACGGCTCACCCGGCAGAGCGCCTGGGCGGTGCTGAGGAGCGCTGCCGACAAGGCCGGCCTGCCCGGGGAGCACCTGTCCCCGCACACGCTCCGGCACTCGTTCGCGACGCATCTGCTCGACGGGGGAGCCGACGTCCGGGTGGTCCAGGAGCTGCTCGGGCACGCCTCGGTGACCACGACGCAGATCTACACGATGGTCACCGTCGACAAGCTGCGCGAGGTCTACGCGCAGTCGCACCCGCGCGCTTTGGGAGCCTGACCCAGCCTGTTACCCCCTCTGACCTGCACTTCTTGCCGGTTCGCTGGGGGTGGGCCTACAGTTCACGTCGGTTCGGTGCTTTGCCGATCGGTCGTTAGAAGGGTCTAACAACTTGTGACTATGTCGACAAATGCCCAGGGGGAACCGCTGGGGCCTCAGCTCCCGCTGATCCACGCCGAGGGCGAGGAGCGAGCCGCGACCGCGCGCGCGACCGAGCAGGTCGACGCTGCCATAGATCTGGCCGCCGAGGTCGCCGCCAAGCTGGGACCGACCGGACGTCCCATGCCGGAGCTGCCAGAGCCGACTCCGATCACCGAGCACGGACCCGCCCACGTGATCGCCATGTGCAACCAGAAGGGTGGCGTCGGGAAGACGACGTCAACCATCAACCTGGGCGCGGCGCTCGCCGAGCTCGGCCGACGGGTGCTGCTGGTCGACTTCGACCCCCAGGGCGCCCTCTCGGTCGGCCTGGGCGTCAACCCGCACGAGCTCGACCGCACCGTGTACAACCTGCTGATGGAGCGCGAGGTCACCGCGGACGACGTACTGCTCAAGACCAACGTGCGCGGCCTGGACCTGCTGCCCAGCAACATCGACCTGTCCGCCGCCGAGGTGCAGCTCGTGGGAGAGGTGGCCCGTGAGCAGACGCTCGGGCGGGTACTTGCTCCCGTTCTGCCCGACTATGACTTCGTCATCATCGACTGTCAGCCATCCCTTGGCCTCCTCACGGTCAACGCCTTGACGGCTGCTGACAGCGTGATCATCCCGTTGGAGTGTGAGTTCTTCGCGTTGAGGGGGGTAGCCCTCCTGATGGATACCATCCTAAAAGTGCAGGATCGGCTTAACCCTCAACTTGAACTCCAGGGAATTCTGGCCACGATGTACGACGCCCGCACGCTGCACGGCCGCGAAGTGCTTGCCCGCGTCGTCGAGGCCTTCGGCGACCGGGTCTTCCACACCGTCATCAACCGGACCGTGCGCTTCCCCGAGACGACCGTCGTCGGTGAGCCCATCACGACCTATGCGCCCAGCTCGCCCGGTGCCGCGGCCTACCGGCAGCTGGCCAAAGAGGTGCTGGCCCGATGAGCCGCAGAGTCACCCTGCCCGGTGCCGCCGAGCTGTTCCGGACCACCGGTACCGGCTCTGACCATGGCGCGGGCGAGCCCACCCGGTCGCTCGCGGTAGCCCCCGAGGTCCGTACAAGCTCCGCTGGCGCCCCCGGCGAGGTCGACGCGCCCGACACAGCGCCCGAGCCACGGTCGTCTGCCGTACGCCAGACCCGGCCGAGACCGCAGCGAACAGACGACCACCGTCCGAGCGGTCGCGAGCGCCATGACGAGAAGATCACCGTCTACCTCTCGCCCGATGAGCTGATCGACCTGGAGCGGGCCCGCCTGGCGCTCCGGCAGGACCACGGGCTCGCGGTGGACCGCGGCCGCATCGTTCGCGAGGCGCTCGCGTCGGTCCTGGCCGATCTCGAGGCCAAAGGCGACTCGAGCACCCTGGTCCGCCGGCTGCGCGACGCCTGAGCGGCGACTCCGGGCCGCTCCCCGGCGCCGCTGATCGGGCTATCGCCCTTCGGTCCGTTACCGTTCCGGCGTGACCGAGAGCCCGACCGAGAGCCCGACCGTGAGCCCGACCGCGCCGCCTGAGGCCCCGCTGCCGGGCCCTTCCGGCGGCTTCGAGGTGCACCTGGCCAACTTCGAGGGCCCGTTCGACCTGCTCCTCGGACTGATCGCCAAGCACAAGCTCGACGTCACAGAGGTGGCCCTGTCCAAGGTCACGGACGAGTTCATCGACCACATCCGCAGCAAGGGCACCGACTGGGACCTCGGTCAGGCGACCGAGTTCCTCGTCGTCGCGGCGACCCTGCTCGACCTCAAGGCGGCCCGGCTGCTCCCGTCGGCCGACGTCGAGGATGAGGAGGACCTTGCGCTGCTGGAGGCGCGCGACATCCTGTTCGCCCGGCTCCTGCAGTACCGCGCCTATCGCGAGGCCACCGGCTGGTTCTCGGCCCGGATGGCCCAGGAGGCCAAGCGCTTCCCGCGCGCAGTCAGCATGGAGGAGCGGTTCGCGGGGCTGCTGCCCGAGGTCCTGCTAGGGCTCGGTCCGGTGGAGTTTGCCCTGCTGGCAGCCCGCGCGATGGCACCCAGGCTTGGACCGGTGCTCTCGATCGACCACCTGCACACCTCGCTGGTCAGCGTCCGCGAGCAGGCGACGATGCTGGTGGAGCGACTGCGGCGGGTTCGCAGCACCACCTTCCGCGCCCTCACGGCCGACTGCCCCGACACCTTGCACGTCGTAGCTCGGTTCCTAGCCCTGCTCGAGCTCTTCCAGGAGTCGGCGGTGGCCTTCGACCAGGTCGACGCGCTGGGCGAGCTGCATGTGCGCTGGACCGGCTCGGACGAGGGCGAGCTCAGCGTGAGCGACGAGTTCGACGAGCCGATGCCGGCTGAAGGGACGATCGACCTGACCGACGTCCCGATGAGTCGCACGGAGGAGGAGAGGCCATGACGGATCGACCACTGGAGCACGAAATGGCCTTGGCGGCCGATGAACGGCCCGTGGAACCCCTGGGCGCGCCCCCAGAGGGAATCCCTCCCAACGACACGCTTGAGGACGACATAACGCTGCCCGATTCGATGCCCCTGATGCCCCCGACAGATCTGGCCGCGTCGCTGGAGGCCATCCTGATGGTGATCGACGAGCCGGCGGGGGAGGTGCTGCTGGCCCAGGTCCTGGAGCGGCCGCGCGAGCAGGTGCACGCTGCCCTCGTCGAGCTCGCTGCGGGCTACGACGAGCAGGGTCGGGGCTTCGAGCTGCGCGAGGTGGCCGGCGGCTGGCGGCTCTACACCAGGGCGGAGTGCGCTGCGGTGGTCGAACGGTTCGTGCTCGACGGGCAGCAGGCCCGCCTCACGCAGGCTGCGCTCGAGACGCTGGCAGTGGTGGCTTACCGGCAGCCGGTCAGCCGGGCCCGCGTCTCGGCCGTACGCGGGGTCAACGTCGACGGGGTTATGCGCACGCTGGTCACCAGGGGACTGGTCGAGGAGTCCGGCACCGACTCCGAGAGCGGATCGATCCTGTACCGGACATCGTCGTACTTCCTTGAGCGGCTGGGTCTCTCCTCGCTGGAAGACCTGCCCCCACTGGCTCCCTACCTACCCGAGATCGAGTCGCTTGACCCTGAATCATTCTTATCCTCAAGTTAAGGTCGAGACATGACTAGCGATCCTGACGGTGTACGGCTGCAGAAAGTCCTCGCTGCGGCCGGGGTAGGGAGCCGCCGCGCCTGCGAGGAGCTCATCGCTGAGGGCCGGGTCGAGGTAGACGGCCGCATCGTCCGGGAGATGGGCGTACGCGTCGATCCCGAGACGGCCGTGATCCGGGTCGACGGGCTACGGGTCGCAGTGGGCGTCCGAACAGTCCACCTGGCCCTGAACAAGCCCAAGGGCGTGCTGTCGGCCATGTCCGACGACCGTGGGCGGCCATGCCTGGGGGACTACGTCGCCGATCGGGTGGATCGGCTCTTCCACGTGGGCCGGCTGGACACCGAGACCGAGGGGCTGATCCTGCTGACCAACGACGGCGAGCTGGCCCATCGGCTGGCGCACCCGTCCTGGGAGATCGCCAAGACCTATCTGGCGGAGGTCCAGGGACCGGTGGCCAGGGATATCGGCAAGCGGCTCCGAGCCGGCGTGGAGCTCGACGACGGGCCCGCCAAGGTCGACTCCTTCCGCCTGGTGGGCAGTTCCAGCGGCCGGGTGATGGTCGAGGTGGTGCTGCACGAGGGTCGCAACCGGGTCGTTCGGCGGATGCTCGAAGAGGTCGGCTACCCGGTCCAGCGTCTGGTCCGGGTCAAGGTCGGACCGGTCGTACTCGGCGATCTCCGCCCCGGTCGGATGCGGCAGCTCTCGCACGGCGAGCTGGGCGAGCTGTACCGCGCCGTCGACCTCTAGCAACTAGCCGACTTGTCGATGTGTCGGTCTAACGTTAAAGCTGCTTCCATGTGGCTTCGTACTGCAGCAGATATATCGATATTTGTGTCGTGAGCAGTATCGAGCTCAAGGCTCTTCCCAACTTGGATGCCTAGCGATATATCGACAGTTCGGACATTGAACGCGTCAGCCCTGGGCAGCCAGTCTCGACTGGAAGACCAGCCGACTTGTCGATATCGCGTTGAATCGGGTTGGAGTTTGAGTGCTACACCGGCACGTCGGCTTCGGAACGGGGTTGCCGCTCGCTAGGGTTGAACGGGTCGAGAGGAGGCCGTGGTGGCCGTACGTGCAGTCCGTGGGGCGACCTGCCTGCAGGCCGATGACCGTGCCGAGATGCACGATGCCGTCGTCGAGCTCGTCGCCGGCATGCTCGAGCGCAACGGCCTGACCACCGACGACCTGATCAGCATCGTCTTCACGGCGACGCCGGACCTGCACTGCGACTTCCCGGCCGCCGCGGCCCGGCAGCTCGCGCTCGGCGACGTGCCGCTGCTGTGCGCCCAGGAGATCGACGTGACCGGAGCCCTGCCCCGAGTCGTGCGCGCCCTGCTGCAGGCCGACACCCCGCTGGCTCGGGGGGAGATCACCCACGTCTACCTCCGTGGCGCCGAGGTGCTCCGCAAGGATCTGGCCCAGTGAGCTCAGATAGCCCTCAGGTCCTGTCGCCCGTGCTGGTCGTGGGGGCCGGCCTGATGGGCACCTCTGTGGGGCTGGCCCTGCGGGCGAACGGCGTGGACGTGTTCCTGATCGACCCGAACGGGGCGTCCGCGGCGTTGGCCCAGGACCTCGGTGCGGGCATGGCAGGGCTTCCAAGCGACGATCGGCCCCCGCAGCTCGTCGTGATGGCTACCCCACCGACAGCCGTCGCTTCTAGTCTGCTTGCCCTTCAGCGTCGTTATCTCGACGCGACGTTTACGGACTTGACCTCAGTAAAGTCTAGGCCTCAGCGTGAGGCTGAGCGTTTGGGCTGCGATCTGGCCCGTTTCGTCGGCGGACACCCCCTGGCCGGGCGCGAGCGCTCGGGGGCCGGTGCGGCCAGGGCGGACCTGTTCGAGGGGCGTCCCTGGGTGCTGACCCCGTCGGGTGAGTCGTCCGCGCTGTCGTTGCTCCGGGCCGAATCGCTGGTCCGGCTCTGCGGCGCCCAGCTGGTGGTCATGACCCCCGAACGGCACGACGAGGCGGTCGCGCTCGTCTCGCACGTTCCCCAGCTCGTGGCCAGCCTGACGGCGGCCCGGCTGGTCGGCGCCGCCGACGACCTCGTCGAGCTAGCCGGCCAGGGACTGCGGGACGTGACCCGCATCGCCGCCTCGGACCCTGGGCTGTGGACCGAGATCCTCACCGCGAACGCCCCGTTCGTCTACCGCGTCCTTGAGCAGCTGAGCGATGACCTGACCGAGCTGCTCGATGATCTCGCCTCTGTCGAGGAGTCGATGGATCGAGAGATCGACAAACCGTTCCTTACTCCATTTGTCGACCTTCTTGAGCGTGGGAACGCCGGTCACCGACGGATCCCGGGCAAGCATGGAGCCCCTGCGGCCAGCTATCAGCAGGTCCGCGTCGTCCTCGCGGACAGCCCTGGCGAGCTCGCCCGACTCTTCGTGGCGTGTGGCGACGCGGGGATCAACGTCGAGGACGTGTCGATCGAGCACTCGCCGGGGCAGCCGGTCGGCCTGGTCGAGCTGGCCGTGCGCCCAGCCGTCGCGCAGGCGCTCGCGGATGCCCTTCGCGAGGCCGGATGGTCTGTGCACGGCTGAACCCGCCGGTACCCTGGCAGTCCGCCGGCTCAGCCGACCCACGAGCCCTTCCAGCCGGAGACCGACCATGACCCGTCCGAACCTCGACCGCGCGCGCCTGGCGCAGGTGGTGGTCGCCGTCGACGGGCCGTCCGGCTCGGGCAAGTCGTCGGTCTCGCGGGCGGTGGCTTCCGTGCTCGGTCTGCGCTACCTCGACACCGGCGCCATGTACCGCGCGATGACCTGGTGGATGCTCGAGCGCGGCGTACCGCTGACCGACGTGGCCCAGATCGCGCGGCTGGCCGAGCAGCCGCTGGTCGCGCCAGGCACGGACCCTGACGCCCCAACCATCACCGTGGACGGCGTCGACGTCAGCGGGCCGATCCGGGGCGACGAGGTGACGGCGGCCGTTTCAGCCGTCTCGGCCGTACCCGCTGTCCGGGCCTGCCTGGTACGCCTGCAGCGCGAGGCCATCGACGGTGGCGGCATCGTCGTCGAAGGCCGGGACATCGGCACCGTGGTCGCGGTCGACGCCGACGTCAAGGTGTTCCTGACCGCTTCAGAAGAAGCTCGTGCGCTGCGGCGCACCGTGGAGCACAGCGCTGCCGACCAGCCCGAGGCCGCCGAAGTCGACGCCACCAAGGCGTCGCTGAAGCGCAGGGACCGGATCGACTCGAACCGCCCCGCGTCCCCGCTGCGCAGGGCGGACGACGCCACCGAGATCGACGCAACGAGTCTGACGCTCGAGCAGGTGGTCTCGGCTGTCGTTGCCTTGGTGTCCGCCAAGTTGGAGGCCCTGAACGAGACGATTCCCAAGGACAAGGTGAACCAGTGAGTGGACCGGACGGCTTTGCGCCTGCCGAGAGCCTCGACGGCTTCGGCTCGCTCGGCGACCCCGCTGACGACTACAGCGCGTACGCGATCGGACTCGACAGCGACGAGTTCGACGACGTCGGCCCGATGCCGGTGCTGGCTGTCGTGGGCCGGCCGAACGTCGGCAAGTCCACGCTGGTCAACCGCATCCTGGGCCGGCGTGAGGCTGTGGTCGAGGACCGGCCGGGAGTCACCCGCGACCGGGTCGCCTACGACGCCATCTGGAACGGCCGCCGCTTCACCGTGGTGGACACCGGCGGCTGGGAGCCGGACGCCCAGGGGCTCCAGGCCCGCGTCAAGGAGCAGGCCGAGATCGCCGTCGCGGCGGCGGACGCCGTGCTGCTCGTGGTCGACGCGACGGTCGGCGCAACCGACGTCGACGAGGCCGTCGTCAAGGTCCTGCGCCGCTCCGGCAAACCGGTCGTGCTCGTCGCCAACAAGGTCGACGACGCGCGTACCGAGGCGGACGCTGCGGGCCTGTGGTCGCTCGGCCTCGGCGAGCCGCACGCCGTCTCGGCACTGCACGGCCGGGGGAGCGGCGACCTGCTCGACGCCGTCCTCGAGGCACTGCCCGAGGCGCCGGCCGACCGTGACACCGGCATCGGCGGTCCCCGCCGGATCGCGTTGCTCGGCAAGCCAAACGTCGGCAAGTCGAGCCTGTTGAACAAGGTCACCGGCGAGGACCGCTCGGTGGTCCACGAGGTCGCCGGCACCACGGTCGACCCCGTCGACGAGCTGGTCGAGCTCGGTGGCAAAACCTGGCGCTTCGTCGACACCGCTGGCATCAGGCGCCGAGCGCACGAGGCATCAGGTGCGGAGTACTACGCGGTGCTGCGCACCGAGGCGGCCCTGGAGAAGGCGGAGCTCGCGGTCGTCCTCGTGGACGCGAGCCAGCCGCTGTCCGAGCAGGACCTGCGGATCATCACGATGGTCGTCGAGGCCGGCCGAGCGCTCGTGCTGGCCTTCAACAAGTGGGACCTGGTCGACGAGGAGCGCCGCTACTACCTCGACCGTGAGATCGAGCGCGACCTCGTACGCGTGCCTTGGGCGCCAAGGGTGAACGTCTCGGCGCGGACCGGCTGGCACGCCGACCGCCTCGTACCGGCGATCGAGACCTCGCTGGCCGGCTGGGACACCCGGGTGCCGACCGCCAAGCTCAACGCATTCCTCGGCGAGCTGGTCTCGGCCACGCCGCCGCCCGTCCGCAGCGGCAAGCAGCCCAAGATCTTGTTCGCCACGCAGGCCACGACCCGGCCGCCGAAGTTCGTGGTGTTCGCGTCCGGCTTCCTCGAGACGTCCTACCGCCGGTTCATCGAGCGCCGGTTGCGCGAGGAGTTCGGCTTCGCCGGGTCCCCGATCGAGATCAGCGTCCGCGTACGCGAGAAGCGCCGCAAGTAGCTCTGGAGTTCAGCGCCCCCGGGTGAGTGCGGCCAGGACCTCGGCCAGCGTGTCGACGAGCAGGTCGGCATGCACGGTGGTCCACACCAGTGGTGGGCGGATCTTCAGCACGTTGCCGTCGGGTCCGGTGGCACCGACCAGGCAACCCCGGCTGCGCAGCTCCTCGACGACGCGGGCCGCGAGCTGCCGGCCGTCCAGCTCGCCGAGGCCGGCCAGCTGGACCCCAGCGACCATGCCGGTGCCGCGGACGGCGGCGATCGAGGGGTATGTCGCGGCCAGCTCCCGCAGCCGAGCCCGCAGGTGGTCGCCCACCACGGCAGCCTGGGCCGGGATCTGCTCCTGCCTGAGCACGTCCATCACCGCGAGGGCCGCTGCGCAGGAGACCGGGTTGCCCGCGAAGGTGCTGAAGAACTCGTACTGCTCGGCGAACTGCTCGGCGATGGCGCGCGTCGTCACGACCGCCGCGATGGGGTGGCCGGAGCCCATCGGCTTGCCGAGGGTCACGATGTCGGGGGTCATGCCGAGGGCTGCGAACCGCCAGAAGGCCGGACCGGTACGGCCGAAGCCGGCCTGCACCTCGTCGGCGAGGA
>JANMWN010000004.1:0-6422 GCA_031394045.1 Sporichthyaceae bacterium | reverse complement strand
GCGGTCTCCTCGTGCGGGCTCACCGTGAAGCCGAGCCGCCGGGTATCGATCTCGGTCGCGTCTTCGGTGAGGACGAACCGGCCGCCGCTCAGCGGCACCCGCTTGATGCAGACCAGGACGTCCATCAGGACATGCTCCGCTCGCTCGCCGGGTCGAAGACGGCGGTCGCGCCCACGCCCGCGACGCTGACCGGATAGTGCTCGCCGAGGTACTCCACCAGCAGCTCGTTGCCCACCGACGCCTCGGCCGGCGGCAGGTACGCCATCAGGATGTGCTTGCCGATGGACGGACCCGAGCCCGCGCTCGTGACGTACGACCGGCGGCCCTTGCGGTCGACCAGTGGCTGGCCGTCCTTGGTGAGGATGGGCTCGCGGCCCATCATGTAGCGCTTCTCACCGGTGGACGAGGTGTGGTCCTCGACTACCAGGGTGCACAGCAGCGCGGCCGGCTCCTCCTCACGGTGCGCGAGGTGCGCCTGCTTGCCGACGAAGTCCTGCGCCTTGACCCTGGCCGTGGTCATGCCAGCCTCGACGACGTTGAACTCGGTCTCCAGCTCGGTGCCGTGGGCTCGGTACGACTTCTCCAGCCGCCCGGTCGTGCCGTAGACGCCGATGCCGACGGGGACCAGGCCGTGCGGCTGGCCGGCCTCCCACACCGCGTCCCAGAGCTGCTCGCCCTCGGCCATCGGCAGGTACAGCTCCCAGCCAAGCTCACCGACGTACGAGATCCGGCTGGCGACGACCGGCAGCGAGCCGACCTCGATCTCGCGGAACGTACCGAAGCCGAAGCCCTCGTTCGACACGTCGCTGGACGTCAGCGAGGCCAGGATGTCCCGCGCCCGAGGACCCCAGATCCCCAGCGTGGTGTACGCGGAGGTCAGGTCGGTGACGCGTACGGAGCCGTCCTTCGGGCAGTGGTCCTTGAACCACTTCAGGTCGACCATGCCGTGCGCGCCGCCGGTGACGACCCGGAAGTGCTCGGGACCCATCCGCATGATCGTGAGGTCGGACTTGAAGCCACCGCCTGGTGCCAGGACCGGCGTGTAGACGACCTTGCCCACCGCGACGTCCATCTGACGCATCGCGATGCCCTGCACAGCGTCGAGCGCACCCGGCCCCTCGAGGTCGAAGAGGGAGAACGCGGTGAGGTCGAACAGGCCGGCCCGGTCGCGCATGGCAAGGTGCTCCGCGTTGATGATCGGCGACCACCAGCGCGACTCCCACTCGCCCGTACGCGGCAGGACACGATCGCCGTACTCCTCGAGCAGCCCCGCGTTCGAGGCGTACCACCAGGGCCGCTCCCAGCCGACGGTCTCGTACATCTCGGCGCCCAGGGCGGTCTCGCGCTCGAAGTATGGCGAGACGCGCATGTTGCGGTTCGAGGTCCACTGCTCGGTCGGGTGGACGATGCCGTACGTCTTGATGAAGCCCTCGCCGGTGCGCGCCTTGACGTGGGCATCGTCGCGCTGGAACTCGTAGAAGCGGCCGATGTCCGAGGCGTGGATGTCGATCTCGGACGCGCCGTGGACCATCTGCTCCGCCACGGCGCGACCGATGCCGGGGCCCTCCTTGATCCAGACGGCGGCGACGGACCACAGGCCGTCGACCTCGGGCGTCTCCCCGAGGACGGGCATGCCGTCCGCGGTGAGCGACAGGATCCCGTTGATGGCGTACCGCTGCCCGACCGACTCGTCGCCCACGATGTCGGGCATGAGCTCGAGCGCGTGCTCGAGCTGCAGGTCGAAGTCCTCCGGCGTGAACTGGAACTCGGTCGGTGACAGCGGCGCCTCCTCGACCGACGGCAGGTCCTCGGGGTTGTAGAGGATGGCGCGGTGGGCGTACGACCCGATCTCCAGTCCGCTGCCGTGCTGCCGCTCGTACATGAACGTGTCCATGTCGCGGACGATCGGGTACTCGATGTCACCCTTGGCGTCGGCGAACAGCGGCACCGGACCGATGTCGATCATCTGGTGCACCGCGGGCGTCAGCGGGATCGCGGCGCCAGCCATCCGGGCCAGGCGCGGGCTCCACGCGCCGCAGGCGATCACGACGGTCTCGCACTCGATGTCGCCGCCGGTCGTACGTACGCGGGTGACCTTGCGGCCGGTACCGTCCGCGTTCGGCTCGGTGTCTATGCCCAGCACCTCGACGCCGGCAGCGACGGTGAGCGCGCCCTTGGCCTGCGCCATCTCGCGCATCAGGGTGCCCGCGCGAAGGGAGTCGACGACGCCGACGGTCGACGTGTAGAAGCCGCCGAGGATCACCGTCTCGTCGATGAACGGCACCAGCGCCTTGACCTCGTCGGGGGTCACCAGCCGGCTCTCGACGCCCCACGACTTCGACGAGGACATCCGGCGCTGGAGTTCCTGCATGCGCTCGGCGGTCCGCGCGACCTCGATGCCCCCGCACTCGGTGAACACCTCGAGCTCCTTGTACTGCACCATGCTGTCGAGGGTGAGCTCGGTCATCTCCTTGGTGTGGTCCACCGGGAAGATGAAGTTGGACGCGTGCCCCGTCGACCCGCCCGGGTTGGGCAGCGGCCCCTTGTCGATCTGCACGATTTCGGTCCAGCCGAGCCGGGCCAGGTGGTGCACGAGGCTGTTGCCGACGATGCCGGCACCGATGACGACACACCTGGCGGAGCTCGGGAGGCTCATGACGCGGCTTTCCTCTCAGACGTACGGATGCATGTTGCAGATTACGCAACGCTGACTGTTATACGCAACACAGGTGCTTCGTATCAGACCGAACCGAGGTCAGGGCCCCGGCTCGGTCTGACACGAAACCGATCCAGCGAGCTACTTGAGCCAGGCCGCCCACTTGTCGGGGTTGGCGTCGACCCACTTCTTCGCGGCCGCGTCGTCCTTCATGCTTTCGTTGGCGATGTACTCGGCGACCTGGTTCTGGTCGTCGTTCGTCCAGCTGAAGTTCTTGATGAAGTTGACGGCCGGGCTGCCGGAGTTGGCGAACTTCACGCTCACGACCTTGTTGAGGTCGTAGGGCGGGTAGTCGCACGCGATGGTCTTCGGGTCGGCGTCGCAGCCGGTCGTGTACGCGGGGAGCGCGACGCGGGCCACCTTGAGGTTGGCCAGCGCCCACTGGGGCTCGTAGAAGTAGAACAGCAGCGGCTTCTTCTGCGTCGAGGCGGTCTCCAGCGACTTGATGAGCGTTGCCTCGCTGCCGCCGACGACCACCTTGAAGTTGAGGTTCAGGTTCTTGACCAGGGCTGCGTCGAAGGTGACGTACGAGGGGTCACCGTCGAGCAGCTGGCCCTTGTCGCCGGACTCCGCCGTCTTGAACAGGCTGGCGTACTTGTTCAGGTTCTTGGAGTCGGTGATGTCCGGGTACTGGTCGGCCATCCACTTGGGTACGTACCAGCCGATGATGCCCTTGTTCCCGGTCAGGCCGAAGTCCTCGGCGACCTTCTGCTCGGTGATGTACGTCTTGACGAGCTCGGGGTGGCCCCAGTTCTCGAGGACGGCATCCACCTCGCCGGATTTGAAGCCCTGCCACGAGATCTGCTCGCTGAGGGTCTTGGCAACCACGGTGCAGCCGAGCTTCGTGTGCAGCAGGTACGAGACGACGGCGAAGTTGGCCTCGTAGCCCACCCACGGGTTGACCGCGATGTTGACCGTGCCGCAGGCCTTGGTGCTCCCACCGCTCCCGGCCGGAGCTCCGCTATTGGCGGCGCCCACCTTTGCGCCCCCACAGGCGGCGACCGCGAGTGCTGAGGCGACGAGCAGCGCCATCACCCTGACCCGTGTGTTCCTGTTCTTCGTCACGCGTTTCCTCCTTGATCGCCCGTCAGCGAGCAACGGGTGGGCGGCTGATCGATCCGATGGGCGCAGGTCACGTCGCACCGGAAGTTCTTCGCACCTTGCCCGCACCCTGGGTGACGCGGTCGAGCATCACCCCGAGCAGGACGATGGCGATACCGGCAGCGAGCCCCACGCCGGCGAGCTGCGACTGGGCGAAGCCTGTGATGACGGCCAGGCCCAGACCCTGCGACCCGACCAGACCACCGACGGCGACCATGGCCAGGACATAGATGACGCCCTGGTTGAAGGCGAGCAGGAGGTGCGGCCGCGCCATCGGCAGCTGCACCTTGCTGATGACCTGCCAGCTGTTCGAGCCGGACGACTGCGCCGCCTCGATCGTGGTCGCCGACACCGCGTGGATGCCTTCGATCACCACCTTGATCACGGCGGGCATCGCATAGACCACCGCGGCCACGATCCCGGTGAAGGCACCCACGCCGAACAGGCCCAGACAGGGCGGCAGGAAGACGAAGGCCGGCATGACCTGGCCTGCGTCGAGCAGGGGTCGCAGGAACATCTCCAACCGGCTGTTGCGGCCCGCCCACACTCCGATCAAGGTCCCCAGCACCATGACGATCGCCGCACCGATGAGGACCGACGCCAGGGTATGCATGGCAGAGTTCCACAGCCCCAGCACGATGATCAGCCCGAGGCAGAGCGCGGACACCAGTGCGACGCGGATGCCGGCCAGCACGAGCGAGATCGCCACGATGGCGCCGATGACCAGCCACCACGGGGACTGCTCGAGCAGGTTCGACAGCGGGTTGATGACGTGCAGGGTCACGGTGTTGAAGATCCAGTTGGTCGCCGTGAAGAAGTGCAGCTCGATCCAGGCGCTGAACGTGTTGACCGGTTCTGTGACCGGGCGTGTCCAGTCATCCGAGAAGGTGTTGGCCCACAAGAACGTCCGGCCCTGGTAGATCGCGATGGCGGCCACGACGATCGACCCGATCACGACGAGCCGGCGGCGGCGCGGGTTGGCGGTACCACCCGTTCGCCGCACCTTCTCGGTGCGTACGCTCGCCGCCGTCGTCATCCGGTCGAGCACGATGGCCATGATGACGATCGCGAGACCGGCGTTGAAGGCCACCCCGACGTTGAGCTTGGTCACCGCGTTGAGGACGGTCACCCCCAGCCCGGGGGCGCCGATCAGCGCACAGATGGTGACCATCGACAGCGCGGCCATCATGGTCTGGTTGATCCCGAGGACGATCGTCTGCTTGGCCATCGGCAGCTGGACCTGACGCAGCCGCTGGCCCTTGGTGGTCCCGAGGGCGGTGGCCGCCTCGACCGTCGTGGGGGCCGCGTCCCGGATGCCGGCGGCGGTGAGCCGGATCACCGGCGGTACCGCATAGATCATCGTGGCGATGATCGACGAGGCCGGGCCGATCTGGAACAGCAGGGTGATCAGCGGCAGGTACGCGATGCTGGGCAGGATCTGCATGAAGTCCAGCACCGGCGTCACGATCCCGTTGAACCGCGCGGACATCCCCGCCCAGATCCCGAGCGCAAGCCCGAAGGTGACCGAGAGCGCGACGGCAGCGAGGGTCAGTGCCAACGTGTTGACGCTGTCCTCCCAGACGCCGAGGACGCCCAGGCTGAAGAAGCCGAGGACCGCGAGGATCGCGATCTTCCAGTTGGCGAAGATCAGTGCGATCGCGCCGAAGACGGCGGTCACCCCGAGCCAGCCGATGTTGGTCAGCGCGTTCAGCACCCACGGGTAGAAGGTCTCGAGCGCGATACGGACGTAGTTGAACCCGTACACGAAGATCGGGTTGGTGTCGCGGTTGGCCTCGGCCCAGACCTTGACGTTGGTGAACCAGTCCTGGACCGCGGTGCTCGGCTGGCCGTCCGCAAGCGCGTGCCGACCCTGGAGCACGAGGTAGCCCACGACCCAGACGACGACGATGCCGAGCAGGAGCGACCACTTGCCGGGGCGCCACGCCGGGAGGCTACGGCTGCCGGCGAGCTGGTCCGGGGTGATCGCCGTCATGACGGCATGTCCGTCGCCGAGCCGTCCTGACCGCCCTCGGACGCGATGCTGGCCAGGATCTGCTGGCTGTCGACCATGCCGAGCAGCTGCCCGTCGGCCACGACCTTGACCGGCAGGCCCGAGCTGAGCACGGTCATCGTGGCGTCCCGGATCACCATGTTCGGCGACAGCTCGGCGCCCTCGAGGGAGTCGTCGGGCTTCTTGTCGCGCATGATCCAGCGCAGCGTGAGGACCTGAGACTTGGCGACGTCGCGGACGAACTCGCGTACGTAGTCGTCCGCCGGTGCGCCGACGAGCTCCTCGGGCCGGCCGACCTGGACGATCGCACCGTCGCGCATGATCAGGATGCGGTCGCCGAGCTTGAGCGCCTCAGACAGGTCGTGGGTGATGAAGACCATGGTCTTGCCGACCTCGTGGTGCAGCCGGATGACCTCGTCCTGCATCCCCCGGCGGATCAGCGGGTCCAGTGCGGAGAACGGCTCGTCGAAGAACAGGATGTCGGGGTCGACGGCGAGCGCCCGAGACAGGCCGACCCGCTGCTGCATGCCACCGGAGAGCTGGTCGGGGTACGCGTTCTCGTACCCCTGCAGGCCGACCAGCTCGACGATCTCC
>JANMWN010000010.1:0-2268 GCA_031394045.1 Sporichthyaceae bacterium | reverse complement strand
CGCTTCAAGTCCAGGATGTGGCTTCCGCGGCAGCTTTCTACGTGCGCGTCTTCGCCGCGCTGGAGATTCGGGAGGCCATGCGCTTCGAACGCCCGGATGGCCTGGTGATCGGCCTGTCAGGGGCTGACGGATTCCCTCATCTTTGGTTCGGCCCGCTTGTTGGCACCGGGGTCCGCCCGGTGCACCTGGCCCTGACCGCGCCCTCGCGAGAGGCGGTTGACTCCGTACACGCGGCGGCACAGGAGACCGACGCGGAGGTGTTGCACCCGCCCCGGCTCTGGCCGGAGTATCACCCGGGCTACTACGGCGTCTTCCTACGTGATGTCGATGGGAACAACGTCGAGGCCGTGCACCACTCCTTCAATGCCAGCTGAGGCGGTCTGCGCAGGGATCCTCAAAGGGACGGCCTGGTCAGCGATCGCCGAGGTGCTCGCTCTACCGCGTACCGCTTTCGGGCGGCCTCGCCCGAGGTGCCGAGCATGCTGCCGATCGCGGACCAGGACACGCCGGCCTCGCGAGCTGCGGCCACGACTTCGGCGACGCGCCGCTCACTGGCGGCACGCCCGGTCACTGCCTCGCGGATGGCGTGCAGCGGTGCGGCATCGCGGACATCTGTCGGCTCGTGCTCCTCAAACCGGCGCCCCAGCTCGTCAGCATGTTCGAGGATCTCCTGCAGGCTTCTAGGCATGATCATCACCTCAAGTATTTCTCCGGGCCATCATCGCGGGCACGACGACGGGGCCGTGGTCGGTGTCGAGAACCCCGAGTTCGACGAGTTGGGCCGAACGGGTTGGTCCGATAATCATCACAAGTCCGTCGTCAAGGTCCTCATAGCTCACGGGATGGTCAAACGCGTGAAGGACGTCTTCGTCGGCAATGCCGTGCTTGCGTGCGCTGTCGACGATCAGCGGCGGCTCCACGACCTCCAACATGCGTTGTCAGTACCTGCTGTAGCAACTTAGGTTGCCACTTAGCGGCTGTTGTCGTCGCCGGTAGCCCGGGACTGGCCCGGGCCGGCCTGCTGCATGGGAGGTACACCATGAACGCGATCCTCGTCGAGTACGCCCGATGCTCCACCGACCAACAAGACCTCACCGCCCAACGCGACGGTCTGACCCGGCTGGGGGTGGCACCGGAACGGATCTACGTTGACCACGGCCTGACCGGCACTAACCGGGAGCGACCCGGCCTGCGCGAGGCCGCGTGCGGCGTGCCGCGTGCCGCGAGGGCGGAGTTCGAGTCCGACCTGATCCGGCTGCGCACGCGAGAAGGCATGAAGGTCGCCAAGGCCAATGTCCGCCTTAGAGCTTGCGGGACGCTCTCGAGCAAGCACACGGCGAGAACCTCGACCTGCGAAGAGAGCTCGCCTGTCGAGGAACCGGCACCGGCCATCCCCGAACCCCACGTTGCATCGATGGCAACAACGATCTGAGCATCCCCCAGAAGTGTGGAGGCATGGACTATGAGGAGTAGTCATGCCAGAGATTCGCAGGAAGTTCGACCCGGAGTTCCGTGAGGGGGCTGTCCGGATCGTCAGGGAGACCAAGAAACCGATCGCGGTCGTCGCGCGGGACCTGGGGGTCAACCCGGGCACGCTCGGCAACTGGGTCGATAAGGACCGCGCTGAGCGAGGCGACGGCGACGGGCTCGGGGTCGCGGACGAGGCGGAGCTCAAGCGGCTCCGTTCGGAGAACGCTGAGCTCCGGATGGAACGGGATGTCCTCAAGCGATCAGTGGTCCTGTGGGTGAAGGAGGCGACGAAGTGAGCGTGGCGCGCTTCATCGCCGACCAGAGGACCTTCTACGCCGTGCCACACGCGTTCAGCTGCCGGCTGCTGGAGGTGAGCGAGTCCTGGTTCTACAAGTGGATCAAGGCCCCGACCACCGTCCGGGGTGCACGCCGGGCGCTGCTTGATGAGGCGGTCCGGAAGGCCTTCGCTGCCTCCGGGGCGACGTTCGGTTCGCCGCGGGTCTATGAGGACCTGATCGATCCGGAACTTCCGCACCCTGAGCTGCTCGTGGGCCTGGGCGCCGAGGTCGTGCCGCTGCCCGTTCAGTCCGGGGTGGCTGCCGAAGAGTGCGTCAGCGAGGCCTGTGCCGGGCCAGCCGACCAGGCCCAGCAAGGGTCGCCGTCGGAGCGATCGCCGTCCACGGGGACGGCGGCTGACGGCTCGCCCGTGGTGACCTCTGATCGACTGCCCAGCAGAGGATCTGGGTGTTCGTCGATGGGCAGCCCGCTGGTGTGGCGGGTGTCGGTGAACACGGTCGC
>JANMWN010000365.1:0-14984 GCA_031394045.1 Sporichthyaceae bacterium | reverse complement strand
GCAGGACCGGCTCTCCCCCGTGCTGCCGACGAACCTGCAGTTCCTCTCCGCCGCGCTGGCCACCGGCGTGGAGCGGGTCGTCCGCGAGCAGGTGGCCAAGGCGGTCGACGGCGACGCGTTCCGCAAGATCTCGGTGGCGGCGCTGACCCTGTCGCACCAGCAGGTCGTGACGACGCTGACCGGTCGGGCGCACCACGTCAGGTCTACAACGGGAAGATCTACGTCAACCTCGTCGACGTCGTCGTCCTCGTCGTGCAGAACCTGCAGAACCAGCTGCCCACAATCTTCGGTACCGCGCTGGCCCAGTACATCCCGGACAACCTGACGGCCGACGCCCTGCGCCTGCTGCTGTCCAAGGCCCTCGGCGTCGACCTGGCGGCCCCGTTCGCGTCGGTACCGATCCTGGACGCGACTGCGCTCGACCAGGCCCGCAAGGGCATCAAGGTCATCAACCTCGCGGTGATCCTGGTGATCACGCTCGCTCTGGTCGCCTTCGCCGCCGCCGTCTGGTTGAGCCCGAGGCGCCGTCGCACCCTGGTCCAGATCGGGCTGCTCACGGCCGGCCTCACCGGGGTGCTCTTCTTCGTCGTACGCGGCCTGACCCGCTCGGCGGTCAGCGGCATCTCGGACGACACCCTGCGTCCCGCGGCCGCCAGCGTCACCAGGGTGGTGCTGAGCAGCCTGCGTCAGCAGGCCATCGCCCTCTTCGTCGTCGCGCTCGTGCTCGCGTTGGTGGCGTACGTCGTGGGCTCGAGCCGCAGCGCGACCGCACTACGCGGCCAGGCCACCCGAGGCTGGACCGCCCACAACGAGCTCGCCACCACCAACCTGGACGCACTGCGCATCGGTGCCGCCGTCGTCGCGGCCATCGTGCTGCTCCTCTGGACGAGCTGGTGGGCCCTGCTGATCGTCGCGGTGCTGCTGGCGGCGTACGAGATCGCTGTCACCGTCATCGCGCGGCAGGCACTCTTGATCCGCTAGTCTCCAACCGCCTTGCACTCGCCAGGACGGTACGTCAAAACGCAAACATTGGATCGGGTTATGCATCTGTCAGACCTGCTGTGGAGCCTTCTGGTCATCTTCTTCATGATCATGTACTTCATGCTCCTCTTCAGCATCGTGGGCGACCTGTTCCGCAGCGACAAGTCCGGCGCCGCGAAGACCATCTGGGTCATCGCCCTGCTGTTCTTCCCGCTGATCTCGATCCTGGTCTACACGTTCACCAACGGGTCGGACATGACCAAGCGCGCAGTGGAGAGCCAGACCCAGATGCGCCAGCAGCAGGAGGCGTACGTACGCAGCGTGGTCGGCGACTCCGCCGGTGGCGACGCGGCCGACCAGATCAAGCGCGGCGCCGACCTGCTCGCCTCCGGCGCGATCTCGCAGGCGGAGTTCGACGCGCTCAAGGCCAAGGCGCTGTCCTAGCAACCACGTCCGTCCGGACGTCGTCGCCGCAGGACCCTCTGCTGCGCACAAGCGTGGCAACGCCGGTTCACCCATCTGGGTGATCCGGCGTAACGCGGTGGGCTCTGCACCCCCAGCCCGGCCGTGCGTGTGATGCCGGACCGCTCAAGCCAGACCTGAATCCCACCGATGCTCGGGCAGGGGATGCCTGAGAGGCGTGGGGAGGGGATCTGCCATGAGCACCTTTGAAATTCGCACGCGTCCGGCTGTGGCCGTCACTCGGCGCGCCCTGACGCATGCCTTCTATGTCGTCGTGGTGATCGTGTACGTCACTTTCGCCGTGTCCACGATCCCCGGTGTCCGGGCTACGCCCGGGTACAACCTCTTCCTCGACGGCTGGCTCAACAACATCGCGTACATGCTGAGCCCAGTCATGTGCCTGGTCAGGGCCGAAGGCTCGACATCGTTCCGCCGAAGCTGGCGAATCCTCGCCCTCGGCCTTGCGCTCTATGGCCTTGGAAACGTCTTCTGGACGATCTTCATCCGCCCACAGGATCCTGAACCGTTCCCTTCTCCCGCTGATGGGCTCTGGCTGTCCTTCTACGCGCTCGCCTTCATCTCGCTGCTCCTGATCGTCCGCGAGATGGCTGAGAGACTGCCGCTCAGCCTCTGGATGGACGGAATCGTCGGCGGGCTCGCGGTGGGCGCCGTCATCGCCGCCATCGTCGGTCCCGTGCTCGCTGTCACCGGCGGAGACGCCGCCGCTGTGGTGACGACGTTGGCGTACCCGCTGCTCGACGTAGTGCTCCTGCTGATCGTGACCGCCGTACTCGCGTTGTTCCACTGGCGACCGCCCGCCGGCCTCTGGTTCTTCGCCTGCGGCCTCACCGTCTTCGTCGTCGCCGACATCGTCTACCTCTTCCACGCCTCGAACGGCACCTACCAACCGGGCGGTACCGACGACACGGCCTGGGTGCTGGCGACGCTGCTCATGGCATTCGCCCCGGGTTGGGCCAAGGAGCCGGCCGGTGTCACGCTGCCCTCTTGGGTCCTCCTGGGGATCCCTATCCTCGCGACTCTTGCGGCGGTCTCCCTGCTGGTCTTTGCGAACGCGCGCACGGTCCACCCCGTGGCCGTCGGTCTGGCCGCCAGCACTGTGGTGGCGGCGCTAGGCAGACTTATCGTGACGTTCCGGGAGGTTCGTACACTCGCGCACAGCCATCAGCTCGCACTCACCGATGAGCTCACCGGGCTGGGCAACCGTCGCGCGTTCTACGAGCAGGTCGAGCTTCGTACCGCCGCGCTCGGTCCCGACGCGCAAGGAGCCTTGCTCCTACTCGATCTTGACCGGTTCAAAGAGGTCAATGACAGCCTTGGCCATCACGCGGGCGACGACCTGCTCTGCCACGTGGCCGCGAGGCTGACCGCCTGCTTGCACGGTTCTGACGACCTGCTGGCTCGCCTCGGTGGCGACGAGTTCGCGATCTTCCTCCTTGGAGTTGACGCCGAAGCCGCGGAACTGGTCGCCGAGCGAGTGCACGCCGCCCTCGCTCCACCCTTCAGTGTGGATGCCGTGACGGTTCGCATCGACGCGAGCGTCGGCATCTCACTCTTCCCCGTGCACGGCCGCGAGGTGTCGAACCTGCTGCGCCGGGCCGACATCGCCATGTACCACGCGAAGGAGGGCAGGACTGGCCACGCGTTCTACAGCATCGCCGGGGACTCGACCGGCGGCGAGGAGCGCCTGCGCACCTTGGAAGAGCTGCGCGAGGCGATCCTCACCGACGGTCTGGTTGTCTTCTACCAGCCGAAGGTCGACTCGCGAACGCTCGCTGTCAGCGGCGTCGAGGCGCTGGTCCGTTGGGTGCACCCCACTCGGGGTCTCCTGTTCCCAGACGCGTTCTTGCCACTGGCCGAGCAGTCGGGCCTCATGCGCGACCTGACAACCGCAGTGCTCGAGCAGTCGCTCGCCCAGGTAAAGCGGTGGCGTGACGAGGGACGCGTGCTCGCCGTGGCGGTCAACCTTTCTGCCTCGTCGCTCGTCGATCTCGAACTTCCCCTGCGGATCTCCGAGGTGCTCTTCAGGCATGGCCTGCCCGCGAGCGCGCTGGAGCTGGAGATCACCGAGGACTTCCTCATGGGCGACCGTGAACGCGCTCGAGGGATCCTCACAGAGCTGCGGGCCTTGGGGATCCGCGTCGCGGTGGACGACTTCGGAACGGGCTACTCGTCGCTCGCCTATCTTCGCGAGCTCCCTATCGATCAGCTCAAGCTCGATCGATCGTTCGTCCAGCCGATGGCGGACGACCCCCGTGCCGCCGCGATCGTGCGCTCGACCATCGACCTCGCTCACTCGCTCGGAATGACGCTCGTGGCGGAAGGAGTCGAGGACGAGGCCACTGCTGGCCAGCTGGCCAGCTCTGGTTGCGACGAGTCGCAGGGCTTCTACTTCTCCAAGGCCCTCCCCGCGGCCGAGCTCGAGCAGTGGATGGACCAACGGGACCTGGCGCCGGTGCAAGGCGTAGGTGGCGGAGGCCGGGTCGCGTGAGACGACTGTCCGAGCGCGCCGCAGCAGACGCCGGCGCGCTGCAGGGGACCCTTCACACTGGCGTCGTGGTCGGCTCCGAACTGGAGGCTGTCCTGACGGGTGAGATCGACGAGCTGGCACATTCATGCGGTGCACCCGCCACAGCGCAAGGCGCCTGGCTGCTGGGCACTGTCGTCGCCATACCGGACCGGGAGCCTTGGGCGGTCGTAGTCAGAGACGGCGAGGGAGCGCTTCACGCGGCGGTCGTCCTGCTGGAGGCAGACCAGTCGAGAGTCGGTGACGGGGGTCGCGGCACTGTCACGCTGGCAGGATGCGCGATGGGATACCGGAGCGCGATCCTTGCGGACAGCCGATCGGCAGCCGCCTTGTTGGGGCACGGCCTGACCGAGGTGCTGGTCGCCCGCGGGAACCGCCTGCGGCTTCAACTGGGCCCGGTCGCGACAGATTCGCCTTGGCTCGATGACTTCACCTCCACCCTGCGGGGAGCCGAGATCCTCTCCACGGACCCAATCCCGTCCGTGTGCCGTCTTGCTGGGTCCAATGCCGACGACTACTTGAGCTCGGCGATCAGGCGGACCTTGCGAAAGGCCGACAACCGGGCGCACACGGACGGTCGACACCTGTTTGCCCAGTGCACGAAGGATGCGGGCGAGATCACGAGCACCCTGCCCGAGATCGAGAGGCTGCACCGGGAGCGGGACCATGCCCAGGGTCGTCGCAGCGAGCTGGACGATGTGAGTGGACTGCGGATCTGGCGATCAAGACTGACAGCCCTTGCCGCACAGGGCCTGCTGGAGCTGTCGACCCTGTACATCGACGGAGAGCTCGCTTCCAACGTGCTCTCGATCGTCGAGCCCACCACCTACCGGGTCCTCGAGGGTAACCTCGCCACCAGGTGGGCTCGCTATGCGCCCGGTCGTGTACTCGAGGCGGCAGTGCTGCAGCGCATCCTCGACCAACCGTCCGTGAACAGCCTTGACTGGATGACGGCGGTAGCTCCGGACCGGCTGCTCGCGGCCAACGACTCCCAGGCTGTCAGCATCGTGCGGGCCGACTACCCCCACTCCAAGAATTCCTGACGCGACACACTCTGCCGGAACCGGGGGGCGCGGCGGGCCGTCCCACCGGCATGACGCTCACTCTGACACCACGCCGGGCCGCCGTCCTGGTCATCACCGCACTCGCGTTCATCGTCGCGTACCTGCTGGGTACGTCGCACGCCGGCAGCTCGGTCGCCGCCGCCACCGGGGTCCCCGCCAGCTCGACGGGCAGCACGACCGGGAGCACCGCCGGGATCAGCTCGGGGATCACCGTCTCGGGTACCGGCAAGGTGTCCGGCACGCCCGACACGTTGCTCCTCGACCTGACCGTCAGCGCAAACGGCGACAGCGTCTCGTCCGCCCTCGCGGCGGCCAACAAGGTTGAGTCCAAGGTGCAGAAGGCGCTGCTCGGCGGCGGCGTCGCGGCCAAGGACCTGAAGACCTCCGGGCTCTCGATCCAGCCGAACTACACGTACAGCAAGAGCGGGGCGCCTTCGGTGAATGGCTACCAGGTGACCGAGAGCGTCGAGGCCAAGCTGCGCGACCTCGGCAAGGCCGGCGGACTGATCAGCTCAGCCACGAACGCGGGTGGCAACGCCGTGCGCATCGACGGGGTCAGCCTCGACCTCGAGGACACCGGGTCGCTGGTGTCGGCCGCGCGCGACAACGCGTTCGGCGAGGCCAAGGCCAAGGCCGAGCAGTACGCCAAGGCCGCGGGCCGCTCGCTCGGCAGCGTGGTCAGCATCTCCGAGACGGTCCAGGCGCCGACCCCGAGGTACCTGGCGCCTATCGCGTACGCGCAGGACATGGCGGCGGCTTCGGCGCCCGTACCGATCCAGGCCGGTTCCCAGGACGTCGGCGTCACGGTCACCGTGGTGTTTGCCTTCGGGGTCTAGCGGCACCAGGGCATGTTGAACGATGATTCAGCCATGACCGTCGCCCCGTCCTCCACCCTGCCCGCACGCGCCCAGGTCGTCATCGTCGGCGGCGGCGTCATCGGGACCAGCCTCGCCTACCACCTGACCAAGCTGGGCTGGCGCGACGTGCTGCTGCTCGAGCGGCACCAGCTCACGTCTGGTACGACCTGGCACGCGGCCGGGCTGATCACCTCGGCCGGGATGGCCGACGAGACCTCGCTGTGGATGAGCCGCTACTCGCGCGACCTGTACTCGCGGCTGGAGCAGGAGACGGGACTGTCGACCGGGTTCCGGCCGATCGGGCACATCTCGCTGGCCACCAACCCGGGTCGGCTGGAGGCGCTGCGGCGCGAAGCCGCGTTCGCCAGGGGGTTCGGCGTCGAGGACAACGAGATCTCGGCGCTCGAGGTCGCGCAGCTGTGGCCGTTCGCCAGGACCGACGACATCCTGGCCGGCTTCCACGTCGCCGACGAGGGCCGCGCCAACCCGGTCGACGTCTGCATGTCGCTGGCCAAGGGCGCGCGCATGGGCGGGGCGCGAATCGTCGAGGGCGTACCCGTCACGGGTTTCACCCGCGACCGTGGCCGGGTGACCGGAGTCGTGACCGACCAGGGCACCGTCGAGGCCGAGCACGTCGTCAACTGCTCGGGCCTGTGGGGCCGCGAGGTCGGGGCGCTGGCCGGTGTCGACGTACCCCTGCAGGCGGCCGAGCACTACTACCTGCTGACCGAACCCTTCGAAGGCGTGCACCGGGACCTGCCGGTGATCGAGGACCCGGACCGGTACGGGTACTACCGCGAGGAGGGGGACGGCCTGCTGGTCGGGTTGTTCGAGCCCGTGGCCGGTGCGTGGAGCCTGGACGGCGCGCCCCGGTCGTTCGCGTTCGGCGAGCTGCCACCGGACTGGGACCGGGTCGGGCCCTTCCTCGAGACGGCGATGGACCGGATCCCCGTGCTCACCGAGGTCGGCATCCGCAAGTTCTTCTGCGGCCCGGAGAGCTTCACCCCCGACGTGCACCCGATGCTGGGCCAGGCGCCCGAGCTCGACAACTTCTGGGTGGCCGCCGGGCTCAACTCGCTCGGCATCCTGCTCGGCGGCGGGGTCGGGTCGGTGATGGCCCAGTGGATCGTCGACGGCGTCCCCCCGGTCGATGTGGCGCACTACTCGGTGGAGCGGGCGCTCCCGCACGAGGTGTCGCGTAGGTTCCGGTCCGAACGTACGGTCGAGCAGCTCGGCGTGCTGTTCGGCGACGGGACCTGGCCCAGCTGGCAGCCCTCGACCGCGCGCGGGATCCGCCGGTCGCCGCTGCACGACCGGCTCGCGGCCGCAGGCGCGCACTTCGGCGTCTCCGCCGGCTGGGAGTACCCGGAGTGGTTCGCGGGGGCCGGGGCGACGGCAGCCGAGCCGACGATGTCGTTCGACCGGCAGGCCTCATTCGCGCTGGTCGCGGCCGAGCACCGGGTCGTACGCGAGGCCGTCGGGGTGATGGACATGACCCTGATGTCCAAGTTCCTGGTGCAGGGGTCAGGTGCGGCCGCGGTGCTGGGCCGGCTCTCCGCCGGCGACATCGACCGCGAGGTGGGGCGCGTCGTCTACACCCAGTGGCTCGACAGCAACGCGGGCATCCAGGCCGACCTGACGGTGACGCGGCTGGCCGAGGAGCAGTTCCTGGTGGTGGCGTCGGACGTGATCCACCGCAGGGTGGCTGCCATGATCCGGCGGGAAACCCCTGCTGCCGAACAAGTTTTCGTCACCGACGTCACGTCCGGTACGGTCCTGCTCTCCGTGCAGGGGCCGGCCTCGCGCGAGCTGTTGTCGCGGCTGACGCCAGCGGACCTGTCGAACGAGGCCTTCCCTTACCTCACCGCCCAGACGATCGAGCTCGACTACGCCCGCGTCCTCGCGCTGCGGGTGACGTACGTCGGGGAGCTCGGCTGGGAGCTGCACGTACCCACCGAGTACGCGCCCGCGCTGTACGACACCCTGATGGCGACGGGGGCGGACCTCGGGATCGCGCCGGTGGGCCTCGCGGCCATGGGTGGGCTGCGGCTCGAGAAGGGCTACCGCGACTTCGCGGTCGACATCGACAACACCGACGACCCGCTGACCGCCGGCCTTGGTTTCGCGGTGGCGTGGGACAAGCCTGGCGGTTTCGTCGGGCGGGACGCGCTGGTCGCCCTGCGTTCGGCCGGGACGCGGACCAGCGCCATGGTGTCCCTGCTGCTGGACGACCCCGACGTCGACCTGTTCGGCAACGAGCCGCTGCTGGTGGACGGGGCCTGGGTGGGCTACGTACGCGCCGCCGGGTACGGCCACACCCTCGGTGGCGCAGTCGGGCTCGCTGTCATCGAGCACGAGGACGGCGTGACGGAGGAGTGGCTCAGCTCGACCAAGTTCAGCGTCGACTGCGCCGAGCGCCTGGTCGGTGTCCGGCTCTCGCTGCGCCCCCTCTACGACCCCACCCGCTCCCGCATCCTCGCCTGACCTCCGGCGGCCCGGCCCGACTTTCCGTGTCTATCTTGATAGATCACTGGGCGACACGCCTTACGGAGCTGTCATCTCTCAAGATCGACACGGGATCTACTCGGGGCCGACTCAGGGCCGACTCAGGGCCGACCGGAGATCGGCGGCAGGGGAGCGGCGGTCGGCAGGAGCAGCGGCGGGACGGTCGCGGCCGGCGTCGACCCGAACACGGTCGGGTTGCCGGCCTCGTCGTACGTGAGCTTGTCCGGCGTCATGCCAGCGAGAACACCGGGGGCCAGCTCGCGCTTGAGCGGGTACGCGTTGTCGCTGAGCTGGCCATCGGTCTGCAGCACGTGCGTACGGATCACGGACGGGTCGTCGGCCCATGGGTCGGTCAGCACGATCGGGTGGCCGTCCTGGTCGTAGAGCCGCACGTTGGCCAGCGGCTGCCCGTCCGCCCCGTACGCATAGATGTTGCTGACGGACGTCAGGTCCGACGTCGGCTGACCGTCCGCCGGCGCCGCCGTGGCCATCGGCACGGGGGCCAGCTCGCCCTGACTGCTCGCGTCGTAGCCCTGGTCGAGGCTTTGGACGTGGAGCGCCCAGTCGATGGCGAAGATGACGACCGCGGCCGTGGCCAGGATGATCGCCCCGCGAGCGAACCGGCCGAGACCGCGCTGCTGCCTCCGGTCGAGCCAGAGGGAGGCCGAGACGCCGAGGACGATCCCGGCCATTCCCGTGAGCTCGACTAGGTGACTGGTCAGATGGGGGAAGAACCCGTAGCGGTTGTTGTCGTTGACCACGGCGGAGACGAGCATCACCGCGAGGTAGCCGCGGAGCAGGATCCAGGCGGGGCGCAAGGTAGGTACGAAGGCGACAGTGGGCGCCCAGCCTCGCTGGGCCTCGAGTCGACGGACCACCCCTGCGCGCAGGTCGTTCAACCGGCCATGCACCCGAGCCCGGCGAGGCGACCGGAGCGCGTCGAACCCGGCAGAGGAACGCAGCTCGGCCGCGTAGGTCAGGGGGTCGCCGAGCCGCTCGGCAAGCGGCCCGTCGATCTCGGCGGCGATCTCGGTGAGGTGCTCCTCGAGGTCCTCCACCAGGAGATCGCGCTGGGCCGCGGAGAGGTCGGCGAGCGCGCCGCGTACGACCGCGGCGTAGGCCTCGACATCGCTGTCGAACTCTGCGCCGAGCAAGGGGGTGGTGTTCACTTCGCGGCCTCCGGCTCGTGCTGCAGCAGCAGATTCATGGTCTGGGCAAAGGACATCCAGGTCTTGGTGGACGACTCCAGCAGGTCGCGCCCGCTCGGGTTGAGGCCGTAGTACTTGCGGTGCGGACCCTCGTCGGAAGGCACGACGTAGGAGGTCAGCGCGCCGGCCTGGAACAGCCGGCGGAGCGTGCCGTACACCGAGGCATCACCGACGTCGTCGAGCCCAGCCGCGCGCAGCCGGCGTACGACGTCGTACCCGTACCCGTCCTGGTCGGCCACCACCGCGAGCACTGCGACGTCGAGCACACCCTTGAGCAGCTGACTGCTGTCCATGGACCACCTCCCGGTCATCTGCTCAGGACAGTACCGCGTGCTGCACAGTAGTGTCCCAACCGACACACCGGCGCTTCCCTCGGTCCGATTTCTGTGTCGATCTTGAGAGATGCCCGCGCGCCCCGGCGCGTCGAGGCGGACATCTCTCAAGATCGACTCAGGCCAGCCCGGCGAGGCGGGCGCGGCGCTCGGTGAGGTAGGCGCGCTCGTGCGCGCTGTCGACCAGAGCCAGGGCCTGGTCGTACGACGCCACCGCCTCAGTACGCCGCCCCGCCCGCTCGAGCAGCTGGGCCCGCGTCGAGGGCAGCCGATGATGGCCAGCCAGCTCCCCCGACGCGGCAAGGCGGTCGAGCACGGCCAGCCCGGCCGCGGGACCGTCGCGCATCGCCAGCGCCACTGCGCGGTTGAGCGTCACGAGCGGCCCGGGCGCGAGGTGGGCCAGCAGGTCGTACAGCTGCACGATCTGGGCCCAGTCGGTGGCCTGCGCCGACTCCGCCTCGGCGTGCAGCGCCGCGATCGCCGCCTGCAGCTGGTACGGGCCGATCGGGCCGATCCGCAGCGCGCGCTCGACCAGGGCGGCCCCGAGCGCGATCTGCGCCGAGCCCCATTGCGCGCGGTCCTGATCCTCGAGGGGAACGAGGCGGCCGGCACTGTCGACCCGCGCCGCCCGCCGAGCGTCGTGCAGAAGCAGCAGCGCCCGAAGCCCGACCACCTCGGCGTCCTCGGGCAGGAGCTGCTCGAGGAGGGCGGACAGTCGCACGGCCTCGACGCAGAGGTCCGTACGCACGACAGCGTGGGCGCCGCTCGCGGTGTATCCCTCGTTGAAGATCAGGTACACGACGTGCAGCACCGCGGCGGTTCGCTCCGCGAGCTCGGCCCCCTCGGGCATCCGGAACGGGATCCCGGCAAGCACGATCTTGCGCTTGGCCCGTACCAGCCGCTGCGCCATCGTCGACTCGGCGACGAGGTACGCACGGGCGATCTCGCCAGTCGTCAGGCCGCCGACGGTACGCAGCGTCAGGGCGATCTGGGCCTCCTGGGCCAGCGCCGGGTGGCAGCAGAGGAAGACCAGGCGCAGCTCGTCGTCGGCCAGCGGCGCTCCCGCGCGGGCGTCATCCCCCTCGTCGGGCAGCGCGCGGGCGTCGATGGCCTCGAGCGCCGAGGCGGGCCGCCGACCCCAGCCGGACGAGTCGAGGTACAGGCCGGACGCCTCGACCTCTTTGGGCAGCCGGGCGGACTCCCGCCGGATCCGGTCCAGCGCCCGGTTGCCGGCCACGGTCGTCAGCCACGCCCCCGGGTTGCTCGGCGTCCCGTCCCGCGGCCACGTCTCGACCGCCGCGACGCAGGCATCCTGGTACGCGTCCTCGGCGAGGTCCAGGTTGCCGAAGCGGCGCATCAGGGCGCCGAGGACCCGGGCGGACTCGGCCCGGAACAGCTCCTCGGCGAGCCCTGCTGCGCCGCTCAACGTCGTCCCTGCCTAGCTGGGCATCGTCATGTCGGCGAGCGGACGTACCTCGACGCCGGCGAACCTGGCGTCCGGGATGTCCGCCGCGATCGCGAGCGCCCGGTCCAGGCCCGCGCAGTCGATCACGTAGTAGCCGGCCAGGTGTTCCTTGGTCTCCACGTAGGGGCCGTCCGTCGTCGAGCGGGCACCGTCGCGGACCCGTACGACCGTCGCGGTGTCCGGCCCCTGCAGCGGGTCGCCAGAGACGAACTCGCCCGAGTCGACGATGCGCTGGGTGAACGCGGTGTACTCGCCGTACATCGCCCCGGTCTCGGCCTCGCTCAGCGTGGCCCAGTTCTCGGGGTTGGTGTGGATCAGCAGCAGATAGCGCATCAGAGTCTCCGTCGGTCGCTGGCGGCCCGGTGCCGCCCTCACATCATCACGACGAACAAGCCGGAACGGAATCGACACCCAGACGAGCAGAAAGCCGAGCAAAGAGTTGATCGGGGCTTGGGCGGCGCCTACCGAGCGTAAAAGACGCTCTACTCCCGCGAGGGAGGCGCCGATCAAACCCCGATCAGCCCCCTCAGAACTCCGAAGCGACGAGCTCCGCGATCTGCGCCGTGTTCAAGGCCGCACCCTTGCGCAGGTTGTCGCCGCAGACGAAAAGGTCGAGCGCGTGCGGGTCGTCCAGCGAGCGCCGCACCCGCCCAACCCACGTGGGATCCGTACCGACCGCATCCGCCGGGGTGGGGAACTCGCCGAGCTCGGGGTTGTCGACCAGGAGGACGCCGGCCGAGTCCCGCAGGATCGTCTGGGCCTCGCCCTGCGAGGGCTCCCGGTCGAAGACCGCGTGCACCGCGATCGAGTGCGTGGTGATCACGGGCACGCGTACGCAGGTGGCCGAGACCTTGAGGTCGGGCAGCCCCAGGATCTTGCGGGACTCGTTGCGTACCTTCAGCTCCTCGCTCGACCAACCACCGTCGCGGAGTGAGCCGGCCCACGGGACGACGTTCATCGCCAGCGGTGCGGGGAACGGCCCGAAGTCGCCGACCACCTTGCGAACGTCGCCGGGACGGGTGCCGATGTCGGGGTCGTCGGCGGCCTTCGCGAGCTGCGCACGCAGGGTGTCGATGCCGGACTGGCCCGCGCCCGACGCCGCCTGGTACGACGCCACGACGAGCTCGCGCAGCCCGTACCGCTGGTGCAGGGCGCCGAGCGCGACGATCATCGACAGCGTCGTGCAGTTCGGGTTGCTGATGATGCCCTTGGGCCGGATACGGGCCTGCTCGGGGTTGACCTCGGGGACGACCAGCGGCACGTCGGGGTCCATCCGGAACGCGCCGGAGTTGTCGACCGCGACCGCACCACGGGCGGCCGCGATCGGTGCCCACTGCGCCGACACCTCGTCGGGTACGTCGAACATCGCGACGTCGACGCCGTCGAAGACCTCGGGCGCCAGCGCGACGACCTCGACGTCCTGGCCGCGCAGGTGCAGCCGCTTGCCGGCCGAGCGCGCCGAGGCCACCAGCCGGATCTCGCCCCAGACGTCGGTACGGGTCGAGAGCAGTTCGAGCATGACGGTGCCGACCGCACCGGTGGCACCGACGACGGCGAGCGTGGGCTTGCGCTGGACGGTCATCGACCCGTACCTCCGTAGACGACGGCCTCGCCGCTCTCGGCGTCCAGACCGAACGCCGAGTGCACGGCGTTGACCGCGGCGTTGACGTCGGACTCGCGGCAGACCACCGAGATGCGGATCTCGGAGGTCGAGATGAGCTCGACGTTGACCCCGGCGTCGGCGAGCGCACGGAAGAACGTCGCCGAGACGCCGGGGTGCGAGCGCATGCCCGCGCCGACGAGCGAGACCTTGCCGATGCCCGCGTCGTACTGCAGCGACTCGAACCCGATGTCGCCCTGGCGCGCGGCCAGGGCAGCCATCGCGCGGTCGCCCTCGGAGGTGGGGAGCGTGAACGTGATGTCGGTACGCCCGGTCGATGCCGCCGAGACGTTCTGAACGATCATGTCGATGTTGACCTCGGCGCCAGCGACGGTCTCGAAGATCGCCGCCGCCTCGCCCGGTCGGTCGGGTACGCCGACGACCGTGACCTTGGCCTCGCTCCGGTCGTGGGCCACCCCCGAGATGATCGGCTGCTCCACGTCTTCCCTCTCGGTTTGGGGTGCATCTTGGCGGCCATCTTGGCGAGTGTTGTGCCGGACCTTGCTGTCTTCGGAGACGACCCAGGTGCCCTCGCGCTGGCTGAACGAGGACCGTACGTGGATCGGCAGGTCGAAGCGGCGGGCGTACTCGACGCAGCGCAGGTGCAGCACCTTGGCGCCGCTCGCCGCCATCTCGAGCATCTCCTCGTACGTGATGGTGTCGAGCCGTCGCGCCGTCGGGACGATACGCGGATCGGCCGAGAAGACGCCGTCGACGTCGGTGTAGATCTCGCAGACCTCGGCGTCGAGCGCGGCGGCCAGCGCGACCGCGGTGGTGTCCGAACCGCCGCGGCCGAGCGTGGTGATGTCCTTGGTGTCCTGGCTGACGCCCTGGAACCCGGCCACGATCGCGACCGCACCGTTGTCGAGCGCGCTGCGGATCCGGCCGGGGGTGACGTCGATGATGCGGGCCTTGCCGTGGGCCGCATCGGTGATGACGCCCGCCTGGCTGCCGGTGAACGAGCGCGCCTCGACCCCGAGGTCGGAGATCGCCATCGCCAGGACCGCCATCGAGATCCGCTCGCCCGCGGTGAGCAGCATGTCGAGCTCGCGGGCCGGCGGGTGCGGCGAGACCTGCTCGGCCAGCTCGATCAGCTCGTCGGTGCTGTCGCCCATGGCGGAGACCACGACGACGACGTCGTAGCCGTTCTTCCTGGTCTCGACGATGCGCTGCGCGACCCGCTTGACGCACGCGGCATCAGCGACGGACGAGCCGCCGTACTTCTGCACGACGAGGGCCACGGGACATGCCTCCTGGCGGGGAATTCCAACGGCGGAGGGGCCAGGATACCGGCCTCAGTCGCGGAGCAGGGCGTCGACCTCGGCAGCCGAGGCCGCCTCGTCCTCGGAGTCCAGCCGCTGGTGCGCGACGATCGAGAGCAGCGCCCGCTGGGCGTTGAGCGCCTGGGCACCCCAGTGCGAGAGGTACGAGAACTGCCACCACCACAGCGCTTCCTCGTGCCGGCCGGCCTCCTGGTGGCGTACGCCGTGGGAGAGCTCGACCGCCACGTCCGCGATGTCGTCGGAGATGCGGCCGTGGACCGGGCGCTCGGGCACCAGCGGGTCGAAGACCGAGGCGTACTCGTCGAGCCCCTCGAGCAGCCGGCCCAGCGACTCGCGCAGGGGGTCGCCGTCGGGGTCGGGACCGGTGTCCTCCTCGAAGCGGTCCGGCGGCACGATGTCGCTGACGGCGCCGAGCATCGCCCCCGCCATGGAGATCTGCGCCAGCTGCACGATCAGCCCGGAGACCGCAGTCTCTGGCGACTCGCCGCTCGCGATCTCGTGCACCCCCGCGAGGTACGTGCGTACGTGCGCCGCGATGTCGCGGGAGAACTCGTCCAGCTCAGACATCGAGCAGCCGCCTTCCTTCGAACGCACGGCCGAGCGTGACCTCGTCGGCGTACTC
>JANMWN010000294.1:0-11738 GCA_031394045.1 Sporichthyaceae bacterium | reverse complement strand
GCCTCGCTGCTGGTGTCGCCGAGCAGGTCGGCCACCCACTGCGAGGCGAACGCCCCCGACTTGTAAGGGAAGTAGCCGGTCCGGATCTGGGCACCGCGATAGAGCAGCAGGGTCCAGATCACGTTGAAGATCATGAACAGGACCAGCCAGGCCGCGCCGGTGTGCGACCCGAAGAACCGGGACCGCCGGCCCTCGGTCTTCGGGTTGTTCTTGACCCGGATCACCGTGAACACGACCAGGGCGACGAGCACCGCGACCGCGAAGAAGTCCTCGAGGAAGCCGAGGACGGGCCAGGTGCCGATCAGCGGGATGTGGAAGTCGCGCCACAGTAGCGCGCCGTACGCCTCGATGATCGTCAGCGACAGGACCAGGAAGCCCCAGAAGGTGAAGAAGTGCGCCGCCCCGGGGATCGACCACTTGAGCAGCTTGCGCTGGCCCAGGACCTCGACCGCCTCGGCCTGGACCGAGGCCCGCGGGTCGCGCGTACGCCCGCCGACCGGTTGGCCGAGGCGGGCGATGCGGTAGAGCTCGAGCAGTCGACGACCCGCGATGGCGGCGGCGGCGACGGTGAACAGCAGGCCGAGCGTGAGGCGTACCGCCACAGAGACCTCCGGTGAGTGCCGACCCGCCGCAGCGTAGCGCCAGCCCCGGACCCGCAGCAGCGCGGGTGGGTACCCGGGTGATGTGGGTACGGCCCGAGTTGCGCTTTCGAGGAGTGCGCAGCATAGTTGAGCGCACAAGACTCAACTCACTTGCGCTCTGCTCTTGCTTAAGCGCTCGACTCACGACAACTCATCACAACTCACCACAACTCATCACAACTCATCACAACTCATCACAAGGGTGGTAGACAGCATGGCTCGTGCAGTCGGAATCGACCTCGGGACCACCAACTCCGTCGTCTCGGTCCTCGAGGGCGGAGAGCCCACCGTCATCGCCAACTCCGAGGGTGCGCGCACCACCCCCTCGGTCGTCGCGTTCGCCAAGAACGGCGAGGTCCTCGTCGGTGAGGTCGCCAAGCGGCAGGCCGTCACCAACGTCGACCGCACCATCCGGTCCGTGAAGCGCCACATGGGCACCGACTGGAAGGTCAGTGTCGACGGCAAGGACTTCACCCCCCAGCAGATCAGCGCCTTCGTGCTGCAGAAGCTCAAGCGCGACGCCGAGAGCTACCTGGGCGAGACCGTGTCCGACGCGGTCATCACCGTCCCGGCGTACTTCAACGACGCGCAGCGCCAGGCCACCAAGGAGGCCGGCGAGGTCGCCGGCCTCAACGTCCTGCGGATCGTCAACGAGCCGACCGCCGCCGCGCTGGCGTACGGCCTCGACAAGGGCGACAAGGAGCAGACCATCCTGGTCTTCGACCTCGGCGGCGGCACGTTCGACGTGTCCCTGCTCGAGATCGGCGACGGCGTCGTCGAGGTCAAGGCGACCTCGGGCGACAACCACCTCGGTGGCGACGACTGGGACCAGAAAGTCGTCGATTACCTGGTGACCCAGTTCAAGAACGGCCACGGCGTCGACCTGTCCAAGGACAAGATGGCGCTGCAGCGGCTGCGGGAGTCGGCCGAGAAGGCCAAGATCGAGCTCTCCTCGTCGAGCGAGACCACGATCAACCTGCCGTACATCACCGCCAGCGCCGAGGGTCCGCTGCACCTGGACGAGAAGCTCAGCCGCTCGCAGTTCCAGCAGATGACCTCCGACCTGCTCGACCGCTGCAAGGCCCCGTTCGCCAACGTCATCAAGGACGCGGGCGTCGCTGTCTCGGCAATCGACCACGTGGTCCTCGTGGGCGGCTCGACCCGGATGCCCGCCGTCGTCGACCTGGTACGCGACCTGACCGGCGGCAAGGAGCCGAACAAGGGCGTCAACCCGGACGAGGTCGTCGCGGTCGGCGCAGCGCTGCAGGGCGGCGTCATCAAGGGTGAGGTCAAGGACGTCCTGCTGCTCGACGTCACGCCGCTGTCCCTCGGCATCGAGGTCAAGGGCGGCCTGATGGAGAAGCTGATCGAGCGCAACACCACGATTCCGACCAAGCGGTCGCAGATCTTCACCACGGCCGAGGACAACCAGCCGTCGGTGCAGATCCAGGTCTACCAGGGCGAGCGCGAGATCGCGGCGTACAACAAGCGGCTCGGCATGTTCGAGCTGACCGGGCTCCCGCCGTCGGCTGCGCGTACCCCGCAGATCGAGGTCACCTTCGACATCGACGCGAACGGGATCCTGCACGTGTCGGCCAAGGACCTCGGTACCGGCCGCGAGCAGTCGATGACCATCACGGGGGGCTCCGCGCTGCCCAAGGAGGACATCGAGCGGATGATGCGCGACGCCGAGCAGTACGCCGAGGAGGACCGCAAGCGCCGCGACGACGTCGAGACCCGAAACCAGGCCGAGAGCCTGGTCTACCAGACCGAGAAGTTCCTGGCGGACAACGACGACAAGTTCGAGTCGGGGGCGGCAGCCGACGCCAAGTCGAACGTGACCGGACCCCTGGGCGACCTCAAGAAGGCACTCGAGGGCGAGGACATCCCTGCGATCAAGTCGGCGACCGACACCCTGGCCCAGGCCAGCCAGTCGCTCGGTGCGGCCCTGTACGCCAGCGCGCAGGCCGCCGAGGGTGCGGATCCGTCAGGTGCGACCGACGGTACGCACGCGGATGCTGGGCACGGTCACGACGGCAGCCACGATGATGATGTTGTGGATGCCGAGATCGTCGACGAGCCGGCCGACGAGAGCGACCAGAAGTGACTGCAGAGCACCCGGAGTCGTCAGGTGAGGGGGTCTTCGACGGCGTCAAGGTGACGGACAAGCGCCGCCTCGACCCCCTCACCGGGGAGCTGCGTACCCCAGCGCCCTCGCCGGCATCCATGCCGCCGACGGACGCGGGGTTCGTCGAGGCCGACGGCCCCGACGGGCCAACGCTGGGCGAGGTTGCTGACGACACGATCGCGCTCGTGGCCGAGATCACTGCCGATCTGCAGCGGCTCCAGGCCGAGTACGCCAACTACCGCAAGCGGGTCGACCGCGACCGGGAGCTGGTCCGCGCGACTGCGGTCGGTGGCACCATGGCCGAGCTGCTGCCGGTGCTCGACGACATCGGCCGGGCCCGTGAGCACGGTGAGCTCGAGGGTGCGTTCAAGTCGGTGGGCGAGGCACTCGAGTCCACCCTGGGCAGGCTGGGGCTCGAGTCGTACGGCGTCGTCGGTGAGCCCTTCGACCCGACTGTCCACGAGGCCCTGACCCACGTGCACAGCGACGACGTGGCCGAGGCGACGTGCGTCGCGATCTACCAGCCGGGCTACCGGTACGCCGGTCGAGTCGTCCGGCCTGCACGCGTCGGCGTCGGCGACCCCAACTAACCGGTCGAGGGGAGTGACTTGAGCACCAAGGACTACCTCGAGAAGGACTTCTACAAGATCCTCGGTGTGGCCAAGGACGCCCCGGCCGACGAGATCAAGAAGTCCTACCGCAAGCTCGCCCGCAAGCATCACCCCGACACCAACAAGGGGGACTCCGGGTCCGAGGACCGCTTCAAGGAGATCTCCGAGGCCTACGACGTGCTCTCCGACGACACCAAGCGCCGGGAGTACGACGAGGCGCGGGCGCTGTTCGGCAGCGGGGGCATGCGGTTCGGCACGGGTGGCGGGGCCGGCGGCGGCATGCCCGGCGCCGGCGCGGGCGCCACCTCGTTCGACCTCAGCGACCTGTTCGGCAACGCCGGCGCAGGTGGCGGTCTCGGTGACGTGCTCGGCGGCTTCTTCGGCAACCGGCGCCCCGGCGGGCCGTCGCCGCAGGCCGCTCGGCGCGGGTCCGACATCGAGTCCGAGGTCACCCTGTCCTTCCACGAGGCTGTCGACGGCGTGACGATGCCGTTGCGGCTGACCAGCGAGGACGTCTGCTCGGGCTGCCGCGGCACCGGCGCCAAGGCGGGCACGTCCCCTCGGGTCTGCCCGGCCTGCCAGGGCACGGGTCAGACCAGCCGGAACGCCGGCGGCTTCGCCTTCGCTGAGCCCTGCCGCGACTGTCGGGGTCGCGGCCTGATCGTCGACGACCCGTGCCCGGTCTGTGGGGGCAGCGGCCGCGGCCAGTCCACGCGCACCATCTCGGCGCGGATCCCCGCTGGCGTACGCGACCGGCAGCGGATCCGGCTCAAGGGCAAGGGCACGGCTGGCGAGCGGGGCGGTCCGAGCGGGGACCTGTTCATCCTCGTGCACGTGACGCCGCACCCGCTCTTCGGCCGCAACGGCGACAACATCACCCTGACCGTCCCCATCTCGTACCCCGAGGCCGCGCTCGGCGCCGAGGTCAAGGTGCCGACCCTCGACGGCCAGTCCGTGACGCTGCGGATCCCGGCGGGCACGTCCAACGGGCGTACGTTCCGGGTCCGCGGCAAGGGCGGGGCCCGCAAGGACGGCACCCGCGGCGACCAGCTCGTGACGGTCGAGGTCGCGGTACCGCAGCGGCTGAGCGACGAGGCCAGGGCCGCCCTGGAGGCCTACCGCGCGGCCACCTCCACCGACGACCCGCGTGCGGGCCTTTCCGCGTCAGGGTCTGCGTGACAGCCATGGACGAGCTGGGCTTCACCCCGCGCGAGGACATGCCGGTCTACGTCATCTCGGTCGCTGCCGAGCTGGCCGGGCTGCACGCACAGACCTTGCGCACGTACGACCGGCTCGGTCTGGTCACGCCGGGGCGTACGCCCGGTGGTGGGCGGCTCTACTCCGCGCGAGACATCGCGCTGGTGCGCGAGGTGCAGCGGCTGTCCAACGAAGGCGTCAACCTCGAGGGAATCAAGCGGGTGCTCGACCTGGAGCGCGAGCTGGGCCGGCTGCGGAGCCGGGTCGACCAGCTCGAGGCTGAGCGGCGTACTGGCGCCCTCGTCGTGTGGCGGCCCAAGGTCCGCTGAGGCCCTTGGCCGGTCGAGCAGATGGCCGAGCTCCTAGCGCGAGGCTAGTCCTGGGAGCCGATGACGACGGTGGCGCCAAGGTCTTCGTCCGCGACGATACGAGCCATGAGTCCTTGCTGCGCAACGAGTCTCAGCGCCTCTGCAGACTGGCCTTCGCTCGTCTCGAAGAGCAGGTGGCCACCCGGAGCCAGCCACTGCCTCGCCTCGGCCACGACCCGACGCAGCACGTCGAGGCCGTCGCTGCCGCCGTCGAGCGCGGGCCGCGGCTCGTACGTGCGCGCCTCGGGCGGCATCGTGTCGATCGCCTCGGTGGGTACGTACGGGGCGTTGACGACCAGCACGTCGACACGGCCCCGCACGGTTGCGGGCAGCGGTGCGTAGAGGTCGCCCTCGAGCACCTGGCCGTCGGACGGGCTGATGTTGCGGCGGGCGCAGCGCACGGCACCCGGGTCGATGTCCGCGATGCACAGCTCGAGCGGGCCGAGGGCTGCGACGAGCGCGGCACCGATCGCGCCCGAGCCGCAGCAGAGCTCCACGACGACGACGGTTGGCTCGGCCAGCCGGGCGAGGGCGATCGCCTCTCGGGCCAGCACCTGGGTACGCCGGCGGGGAACGAACACACCGGGCGCAACGACGATGCGCAGCCCGCAGAACTCGGCCCACCCAAGCACGTGCTCGAGCGGCTGGCCGGACACCCGGCGCGCCACCATCGACTCGAGCTCGGGCTCGGAGGTGGTCGCCGCGACGAGCAGGTCAGCCTCGTCCTCGGCGAAGACGCAGCCTGCGGCCCGCAGCCGCGAGACGATCGTCGGACGAGGGTCGGCGGGCACCGCAGGGTCCGCGGCCAGCTCAGTCGACGGGAGTGGCGGCGGCGATAAGGTCGCGGTAGTGCACCGACCGGCGGGTCAGCCCGAGCATCACGACGCCGACGAGCACGCCGTCGCGGTGGTAGCCCATCACCGCCTCGTCGGACAGGTCGCCCTCGAGCAGCCGAATGTCGTCGCCACCGAGGCCCGGGAGCCCGAACGACTGCAGCCGCATCTCGTACTGATCGCTCCAGAACGCGGGCATCGGCTTGAACGGCGGCAGCTCGTCCGCCGGCGACTCGTCGATCCCCTGGAGCAGGGTCCTGGCAGCGCGCTTGGCCGTCTCGGTCGGGATGTTCCAGTGCTCCACCCGGCGGGGGACCTCGTCGAACAACACGTTCGGGAAGCGGGCGATGTCGCCGACCACCACGACCGACGCGATCGGGCCGTCCGGCCCGATCGGGCGCAGCCCCTCGTCGCAGCGCACGCCGTCGGTGAGGTCCAGACCGTTGCCGGCCAACCAGGCCACGTTGGGCGCCGATCCCACCGCCTCGACGACCACGTCGACGGCGATCTCGGTTCCGTCGTCAAGGGTGACCTGGTGCGGCCCGGTCTCGTCGCCGTCCAGCCGGGCGATGGTCGGACCGAGGTGGAAGCGGACGCCCTGGGCCTCGTGCCGGTGCTGCAGCTCGACCCCGAGGTCGACGCCGAGGGGGCGGATCAGAGGTACGGGGAGCGGGTCGACCACGTCGACCGAGCAGCCGAGGATGCGAGCGGTTGCGGCCACCTCGCAGCCGATGAACCCGGCACCAATGACCAGGACTGAGCAACCGGGCACCAGGTCCGCGCGCAGCCGCGAGGCGTCGTCAAGGGTACGGACGACGTGCCGCCACTCCAGGGGTGCGTCGAGAGGGAGCCGGCGGGCGCTCACCCCGGTGGTGGCGACCAGGCCGTCGTACGCCAGCTCGGACCCGTCGGCCAGCGTGACGGTGCGGCCGGCCAGGTCGGCTGAGACGACGGTCTCGCCGAGCCGCCAGGTGACGTCGTCGACCGAGGCCTTGCGACGGAAGGCGACGGTCTCGTGGCTGAGGTCGCCGGCCAGGCCTTCCTTGGACAGGGGCGGTCGGTTGTACGGCAGGTGCGTCTCGTCGCCGACGACGACGATCTCGCCGGCGAACCCGGCCGCGCGCAGCTGCTCGGCGGCGCGCAGCCCACCGAGCCCCGCTCCGACGACGACGATGCGCGCTGTCATGCCTCTGCTCTCGATGTGCTCAGTCTTCGATGGTGATGGCCTGGAGCGGGCAGACGTCCGCCGCTTCCTCGACCTTGTCCCGAAGGCTATCGTCGGGCTCCTCGACCAGGACGACGAGCGTTCCGCCGCTGTCCTGCCCGAAGACCTCGGGGGCGGCGATGCAGCACTGTCCGTGGTCCCGGCAGACGGCCAGGTCGACGACAACCTTCATCGTTCTCTCCTGATCCTCGACGGGTACAGGCGTCATCCTGTCGCATGAGTCAGCACCTGGCTCTGCCGGGTCGGCAGCCCAGCGTCGCCGGGCGCGGTAGCTAGCCTGCACCTGGCCGACGGCCAAGCAGGCGTCTAGGCGGAGCGGCGAGGGCCACGGCTGCGCTGCGAGAACGCCGCTGCGCTGCCGGCGCCGCTGCTCGTTTTGTTGCCAGAGCCCCCGCCTGAGCCGCCGCCGGTACGGGCCGGCTTGCCGTGCTGTGGCTTGCTGTGGCTGCTGTGCGCGGGTTTGCCGCGCCCACCGGCCTTGGCTGCCGGCTTGCCCTTGCCAGCGTCGCCGGACCGCGCGGCCCGACCCGACTTCTGGCCGGACGACTGACCCGGCCGGCTCGAGTTCCTGCCGCGGCCCTGCTTGGGCCCAGGCCCCGCCTCGGTCAGCACCTTGAGCTTGGCCATCTCGGCGGCGGTCGGGTACACGTACGAGCGCTCGCCGGGCGCCAGCGTCGACAGCAGCGGGTGGCCCGGGGCGAGCCGGGTGGTGGTCGGCGAGATCCCGGCCTTGCGGGTGAGGTCGCGTACGTCGGCGACCTGGTCGTCGGTCATCAGGGTGATGACGGTGCCGGCGGCGCCGGCGCGGGCCGTACGCCCGGAGCGGTGCAGGTAGGCCTTGTGCTCGATCGGCGGGTCCGCGTGGATAACGAGCGCAACGTCGTCGACGTGGATGCCGCGGGCCGCGATGTCGGTGGCCACCAACGTGTCTGCGCTGCCGTCCGAGAACGCGGCGAGGTTGCGGGTACGCGCGTTCTGGGCGAGGTTGCCGTGCAGCTCGACCGCCGGGACGCCCGCGGAGACCAGCTGGCGGGTGAGCTTCTTGGCGCCGTGCTTGGTACGCGTGAAGACGATCGTACGACCGGGCGCAGCGGCCAGCTCGACGAGGACCGGGAGCCGGTCGCCGCTCGCGACGTGCAGGACGTGGTGGTCCATCGCGGTCACGGGCGAGCGGGCCGAGTCGACCGAGTGGGTGACCGGGTTGCGCAGGTAGCGCTTGACCAGCACGTCGACACCCGCGTCGAGCGTCGCGGAGAAGAGCATCCGCTGCGAGTCGGCTGGGGTCTGGTCGAGCAGCCGGCGTACGACGGGAAGGAAGCCCAGGTCGGCCATGTGGTCGGCCTCGTCAAGCACGGTGATCTCGACCCGTGACAGGTCCGCGTGCCCGGAGCCCAGGTGGTCGGCCAGGCGGCCGGGGCAGGCGATCAGCAGGTCGATGCCTGAGCGCAGCGCCGAGATCTGCGGGTTGGCGCCGACACCGCCGAAGACGGTGGTGGTGCGCAACCCCAGGGCTGCTGCGAGCGGCTCGGCGGCGGCGTTGATCTGGCTGGCCAGCTCACGGGTCGGCGCGAGGATCAGCGCACGGGGGCGCTTGGGCTGGCGCGGCTGGTTCGAGGCAGCGAGCCGGGTGAGGATCGGCAGCAGGAACGCGAGCGTCTTGCCGGAGCCGGTACGCCCGCGGCCGAGCACGTCGTGCCCGGCGAGCGAGTCGGTCAGGGTCGCGGACTGGATGGGGAACGGTGCGGTGATGCCGGCGTCGGTCAGGACGCGGCACAGCGCTGCCGGTACGCCGAGATCGGCGAACGAAAGTTGGGGGCGGGTGTCCGCCATGGGTTTCTCCAAGCTGTGTGGAAGTGCCGCATCACCGGCGCGACCCAACCAATTGACGTTTGGGCTGCCAGCGCGGTGCTCGTCGAGAACTCACGACCAGCTGTACTGCGGCGCAAGACCCAATGTGGGTCAAGACCCATCCTACGCATGTTGTGACGAAAACCCTGCAGCGAGCGTGCTCCCGCCGTCCCAGACGACTCGGAAATGGGCGGAGGATGGGGGTATGGACCTCACCACCAAGAGCCAGGAAGCCGTCGCGACCGCGCAGCGAAGGGCCGTAACAGACGGCAATCCCGCTCTGGAGCCGGCCCACCTGCTGGTGTCGCTGCTCGAGCAGCCCGAAGGCATCGCGCTCGCCCTGCTGGAGGCCGTCGGCGCCGACCTGGAGACCACGCGCAACGTGGCCGAGACGCTGGTCACCCGGCTGCCCCGAGCCTCGGGCACGACGGTCTCCGGCCCGCAGGCCTCCGGGGCGATGCAGCGCGTCTTCGCGATCGCCACCGAGCGAGCGCAGGCGCGCGGCGACGCGTTCATCTCCACCGAGCACCTGCTCCTCGGCCTGGCCGCCGCCGGGGGAGACGCCGCCGAGCTGCTCCGCCACTCCGGCGCCACCGAGCAGGCGTTGACCGCTGCCCTCGACCAGGTACGCGGCGCGGCGCGAGTGACCTCGGCCGACCCCGAGGGCTCGTTCCAGGCGCTGGAGAAGTACGGCATCGACCTGACGGCACGTGCCCGTTCCGGTGGCATCGACCCGGTCATCGGTCGCGACGCCGAGATCCGCCGGGTGGTCCAGGTCCTGTCCAGGCGTACGAAGAACAACCCCGTCCTGATCGGCGAGCCCGGTGTCGGCAAGACCGCCGTGGTCGAGGGGCTGGCGCAGCGCATGGTGGCCGGAGACGTACCAGAGTCGTTGCGTGGCAAGCGGTTGGTGGCACTCGACCTCGGCGCGATGCTGGCCGGCGCGAAGTACCGCGGCGAGTTCGAGGAGCGGCTCAAGGCCGTGCTCGACGAGATCCGTGGCTCGGACGGCCAGGTCGTGACGTTCATCGACGAGCTGCACACCGTGGTCGGCGCGGGGGCCTCGGGGGAGTCGGCGATGGACGCAGGCAACATGCTCAAGCCGATGCTGGCCCGCGGCGAGCTGCGGATGGTGGGTGCCACGACGCTCGACGAGTACCGCAAGTACATCGAGAAGGACCCGGCGCTGGAGCGGCGCTTCCAGCAGGTGCTCGTCGGCGAGCCCAGCGTCGAGGACACCATCGGGATCCTGCGCGGCCTCAAGGAGAAGTACGAGGCGCACCACAAGGTGCAGATCTCCGACGCCGCGCTGGTGGCCGCCGCCACCTTGTCGAGCCGCTACATCACCTCGCGGTTCCTGCCCGACAAGGCGATCGACCTGGTCGACGAGGCGGCGTCCCGGCTGCGCATGGAGATCGACTCCCGCCCGGTCGAGATCGACCAGCTGCAGCGTGAGGTCGACCGCGCGCGGATGGAGGAGATGGCCCTGGAGAAGGAGACCGACCCGGCGTCGGTCGAGCGGCTCGAGCGGCTGCGCCGCGACCTGGCCGACAAGCAGGAGCGGCTCGGGGCCCTGACCGCCAGGTGGGAGCAGGAGAAGGGCGCGCTCAACCGGGCCGGGGCGCTGGCCGAGGAGCTCGACCGGCTGCGTACCGAGGTGGAGATGGCCCAGCGGGCCGGCGACCTCGAGAAGGCCTCGACCCTGCTGTACGGCCGGGTACGTGAGGTCGAGGCCGAGCTCGCCCAGGCCCGCGAGGACGCGAACGCGCGCAGCGCCATGGTCAAGGAGGATGTCGGCCCGGACGACGTCGCCGAGGTCGTCGCCGCCTGGACCGGCATCCCGGCCGGCCGGCTGCTCGAGGGCGAGACCGCCAAGCTGCTGCGGATGGAGGAGGAGCTCGGCCGCCGGCTGGTCGGCCAGACCACGGCGGTTCGCGCTGTCTCCGATGCCGTGCGTCGAGCCAGAGCCGGGATCTCCGACCCTGACCGGCCCACGGGCTCGTTCCTCTTCCTCGGCCCCACCGGCGTCGGCAAGACCGAGCTGGCCAAGGCGCTGGCCGACTACCTGTTCGACGACGAGCACGCGATGGTGCGCATCGACATGAGCGAGTACGGCGAGAAGCACTCGGTCGCGCGGCTCGTGGGGGCGCCCCCCGGGTACGTGGGCTACGAGTCCGGTGGCCAGCTGACCGAGGCGGTGCGCAGGCGGCCGTACTCGGTACTGCTCCTGGACGAGGTGGAGAAGGCGCACCCCGAGGTGTTCGACGTGCTCCTGCAGGTGCTGGACGACGGGCGGCTCACCGACGGGCAGGGCCGCACGGTCGACTTCCGCAACGTCATCCTGATCATGACCTCGAACCTCGGCTCGCACCTGCTGGTGGACCAGTCGCTCGACGCCGACACCAAGCGCGAGGCGGTGATGGCCGTCGTACGGTCGACGTTCAAGCCGGAGTTCCTGAACCGGCTCGACGACGTCGTGCTCTTCGACCCGCTCGGGACCGCCGAGCTGGCCCGCATCGTCGACCTCCAGGTGGCGCTGCTGGCCAAGCGGCTGACCGACCGCAGGCTCTCGCTCGACGTGACGCCGGCGGCCCGGGACTGGCTCGCGCTGGCCGGGTTCGACCCGGTGTACGGCGCACGACCGCTCCGGCGGCTGGTCCAGACCGAGATCGGCGACCGGCTGGCCAGGGCGATCCTCTCGGGCGAGGTACGCGACGGGGACACCGTCGCCGTCGACGTCGCCACCGACGGCACGACGCTCTCGCTCGGATCGGCCGCCTGAGCCTCCCACCGCTGCGGGCCACTGCGGGCTACCGTCAGCCGTTGATCGTCCGACGACGGTGCGCCGTCATGGCCAGGGGGCAGCAGATGAGCGAGCCGACCGACG
>JANMWN010000360.1:0-2113 GCA_031394045.1 Sporichthyaceae bacterium | reverse complement strand
CAGTACGGACGCCAAGGACCCGACAATTAACTTCACGACAGCGTGGGTAATGTTGGCAGCTCACAATCCGCAAACCCCTGGCTGCGGGTACTCACAGGGTGGGTATAACCGGGGAAATGCCTCGGCAATCACGACGTTCGCGGTTCTTCGAACTTGAGGGGGAAGTGACCCTCAGCCGGCGGTGACCCGGCGGTGGCACCGAGTGCAGGCGAACCGTACTCTGCGCCGTTGGTTGTCGAGGTTGCGGAAGCCGTAGGCGGTGCGGGCGGCGGTCTTCACTGTCCTGTTCGTGGCCTCCGTGCCGGCGTTCGTGACGTTGGTCTGCAGGAAGCCGAGCACCTCGGGCCACCAGGCTTCGATGGTGCCGGCGAGCCGCTCGAGTTCCGGGACGCCGGAGCCTGCGCACCAGCTGTTAAAGCGGAAGAGCTTGTGGGCGACGTCGTGCCGGTTGCCGCCGGTCTTGGCTGTGGCGAGGAGCTGGCGGAGTTCCTCCTTTCCGATCCAGGTCGCGAGGATCTGGCCGGACGGGTCGTTGTCGACGAGGCCGTTCCACATCTTGGTGAACGCCTCGGGGCTGAGGCGTTCGTAGCCGCGGAGCAGCCGAGTGCGCTTGGCCCAGATCGGGTCCTTGGCGGTGCCGCGGTGGCCGGTGGTGTCGACCGTGACGCGGCGGCGGACGTCGGTGACGGCCTTGTTCGCGAGCGCGACGAGGTGAAAATGGTCGGCGACGATCCGGGCGTTCGGCAGGGCCTGCCTGATCGCGGCGCGATATGTCGCGCACGGGTCCATCGCGACGATCTGGACCTGGTCCTTCCAGTGCTGACCGCGGGCATCGAGCCAGGCCATCACGTTGTCCTTGCGACGGCCAGAAGCCTGCCCCAGCAGGCCTTGTGGCCCGCCGAGGTCGACGAAGTTGGTCTCGAACCGCTCGAGCTTCACCCACCTGTTCGTGAGTTCGCAGCGGCTCCAGCGAGATCGGCCGCGACGGGTCTCATCGATCCCCAGCACCCGCACCGGGGCCGGCTCGTTCAGCAACGCGTCCGCGTGCACGACGAACGCCGCGTGCGCGATGGGCCAGCTCATCAGCCCGTCGCCCGCGACGCTCACGGCTTGGCCGGCGCCGATCGCGACCGCGACGCTCCTGCGGAGCCGGCCGGTCAGCCGAGCACCGGCCGGGAGCTCCGTGATCTGCTCGGTGAACGCCTTGCGCGGGCACGGCTTCTCACGGCAGGAGTACTGGATCTTGTGCCAGCGCACCCCGAGGCTTGCTTCGCCGTAGGGCAGGTCCCGGGGCGAGGTCGTCCGGCGCTGCCGCACCGAACTCGAGAACACCCCACACTTCGGGCACGCTGCCGCGCTCTGGTCGTCGGTGACGACGTGCACCAAGCGCGCGCCGTCGTCATGTCGCTCGACGTGTCGGACCCGTACCCCGGGCAACCCAAACAGGATCGTCGTACCGTCTTGCCTCACTCGTGGTCCCTCAGACTGTCGGCCTTCGAAGAACCGCCAGCATCGAGGGACCACGAGCCCTCAGCCCGGACCCACGACCCCGATCAAGATCGTGTCGTCCCCCTCAAGTTCGAAGAACCGGTAAGCCGCCCGGGTGGAGACTTCCAGGTGCGCAGTGGTCGGCCAGTAGTACCTGGTGAGGTAGTCGTTGAAGTTGATCCGGCCCGCGGCGGGGCTGGTCCAATCACCGCGGCCGGCGTCAACCTCGCGGCGTGCCGCGACTTTTTCAGCCTCTCGTTTGGAGGGGAAGCCGCCTTCTTCGTGGTAACGACCGTCGGCACCCAGGTAGGCGGCGTAGTACCGCACCGAGCCGTCCTTCAAGGTCTTCGTCCGGCTGTACGCCACGACGGACCTCCTCGCCTCAAGGATGATCGCCGTTCCAGTCTGGTTCCTGAAAACCCGGTGCCGGTCAGTGCCTACCGGTGCCGGTCGGTTCCAACATGATCATGCCTCTGACCTGCCTTTATACTGCTATCGTCCCAGGTCAGCGGGTTGGTGTCTAGGCCGGGTGTCCATGCTCATAACCCAGAGGTCGCAGGTTCAAATCCTGCCCCCGCTACAAGAGAACGTGCAGGTCAGCAACTGAGAGCCCTTCGGGCTCGCC
>JANMWN010000199.1:0-12387 GCA_031394045.1 Sporichthyaceae bacterium | reverse complement strand
GTCGCGATCTTCCGTGCCGAGGTCGACGAGAAGCTGGCCTCGCTGCGCGACGGTCTGCTCCAGCTGGAGGGGCACCGCGCCCCCAAGCAGCTCATCGCCGTCCTGTTCCGGGACGCCCACACCGTCAAGGGCTCGGCGCGGGCGCTCGCGCTCGAGAGCGTCGTCAGCCTCGCGCACCGTTCCGAGGACCTCCTCGGCGCGCTGCGAGACGGGCGCTTCCCCGTCCGCCGCGACCTGGTGGACCTGCTGCTCGCCGCGGCCGAGGGCATCGGCCGGGCCATGCCCGGCGCCGACCGTCCCGTCACCGCGGACGATCTGGCGGCCCTCGTGGTGGCGCTCGACCAGGCGCTAGACGGCACCGACCCGGTCGAGGTCCCCAAGCTCTCCGCGCCGGTGGCCGAGGTCGACGTCGAGGACGTCGCCGACGCTGCGGAGCCGCAGAGCCGCAGGGGCCAGACCGTACGCGTACCCACCCGACGGGTGCACGACCTGCTCGACGTCGTCGGCGAGGCCGAGCTCGAGGCCAGGCGGGTCGAGCGGACCGCGGGTCGGGTGGCCACCATCGCGACCGAGCACCTTCGGTGGAGCCGTTCCCTGCGTCAGGCCGTCAGCGTGCACGGCGGGCTGCCGCCCGAGATCACCGAGTCCGTCCTGGGGCTGGCTGCCCTCGGCGACCAGCTGCAGGCCGCCTCGCGCGACCTGCGCGGCCGGCTCGAGGACGCGCAGCAGCGGCTGGCCCAGGTCCGTGACGGGGCGATGGGGATGGCGATGGTGCCGGTCCGCCGGGTCGTCGCGAGCTTCCCCCAGCTCGTCCGTGAGGTGTCGTCCGCGACCGGCAAGGACGTCGAGCTGGTACTCGTCGGTGCGGATGTCGAGCTCGACACCCGCGTCCTCGACGGGGTCGCCGACGCCCTCAAGCACCTGGTCACCAACGCCGTGGACCATGGCTGCGAGACCGCGGCGCAGCGTTCGGCGGCCGGCAAGCCCGGCCGCGCGTCCGTACGCGTCTCCGCCCGGGCTGCCGGCGCCACGGTGATCATCGAGGTCTCCGACAACGGCTCCGGCATCGACGAGGAGCAGCTCCGGGCAGCGGCGGTCGCCCACGGGCTGCTCGCCGAGGACGACGCCCCGGCCAGCCAGCAGCTGATGGGCCTGCTCTTCGTGTCCGGCTTCAGCACCCGCTCGGAGGTCACCGAGACCTCCGGCCGCGGTATCGGCCTCGACGTGGTGCGTACGGCCGTCGAGGACCTGGGCGGGTCGGTCGAGGTCGAGACCGAGGCCGGCACCGGGACCAAGTTCACGATCACGCTGCCGGTGACCCTCGGCGTGATGCGCTGCCTGGTCGCGCGGCTGGGCGACGAGCGGTACGCGCTGCCGGTGACCAACGTCGTCGAGACGCTGAACCTGCGCGACAGCGTGACCCAGACCGTCGCGGGTGCGCCCGTGATCATGCGGCACGGCTTGAGCATCCCGATCGCAGACCTCGGCAGCGCCCTCGACGTCCCTGGGGAGCGCGCGCAACGGGTCGCTGTCGTCGTCCGCTACGGCGGGCCGGGCGAGCAGCTGGCCTGGGCCGTCGACGCGCTCGAGGGCGAGCTGGAGCTCGTGGTCAAGGACCTTGGCGGCTTCCTCGGCCGGCTGCCTGCTGTCGGTGGCGCGACGATCGACGCCGACGGCGCGGTGATGTTCCTGCTCGACCTGCGCGAGCTCGCGGTCGCCCAGCTGGGCTCTGGCCGCGCGATGCACGTACCCGCTGCGCTGATCAGCGAAGCGGCTGCCGCGACGGCGGGCGAGACACCTTCGGACTCGGTTCCCGCCGGTGGTGGTGCCAGCCGTGGCAAGGGCCGTCCGCGGATCCTCGTGGTCGAGGACTCGGTCGGCGTACGTGAGCTGCAGCGAGTGATCCTCGAGGGTGCCGGGTACGACGTCATCACCGCGGTCGACGGTCAGGACGGCGCGTCCAGGCTCGGCCAGGCACCGGTGGACCTGGTCCTGTCCGACGTGGAGATGCCAGGGATGGACGGCTTCACCCTCACCCGGCAGATCCGCAAGACCCGCGGGTGGGAGAACGTACCCGTCGTGATCATGACCTCCAGGGGTGACGACGCGGACAAACGAGCTGGTCTGGATGCAGGTGCCAACGCGTATCTGCTCAAGAGCGAGTTCGATCAGGCCGACCTCGTTGATACGGTCCGCCGACTCGTTGGCCGCTGACCAGCAGACACGAGGGAGAACCATGAGTGGCACCGAGCACCAGCTGACCGTTGTCATCGCCGACGACAGCCCGACCCTGCGCAAGATCGTCGGGTCGGTGCTGGAACGTGACGGCTTCCGGGTCGTCACGTCCGAGGACGGCGTCGAGGCGGTCCAGACGGTGTTCGCCACCCAGCCGGACGCGATCATCCTCGACGTCCAGATGCCCCGGGTCTCGGGCTATGTAGCCGCCCGCCTGCTCAAGGACGACTGGCAGACCGCGGACATCCCGGTCATCCTGCTCACCTCCCTCGACGCCGCCACCGACCGCTACTGGGGCGCGCTCGTCGGCGCCGACCGGTTCCTGTCCAAGGACTTCGAGGCGCCGCAGCTTGTCGCCGCCGTACGTGAGGTCATCCAGCGCGCCGACGAGGGACGCGGCGGCCGCGGCCGGCTCGTACCCGACCCGGTGGAGCTGAGTGACGACGACGTGTACGCCCGCATCGGCGACCTGCTGGACCGCAAGCTCTTCGAGGCCCAGGTCCACGCCGAGGTCACCTCGATCGCGTCGGAGGTCTTCGGGTTCGAGGAGACGGTGGCCGCCGTGCTTACCGTCCTCGGCCGGGTCGTCGACTACGACCTCGCCGCCGTCCTCATGCTCGACGACCGTTCCACGTACGTGACGCTCGCCCGCGACACGGCAAACCAGCAGTACGCCGAGTTCTTCTCCGCCATCGCCGGCGCGGCCGGACAGGTGACCGGGCAGCACGTCGAGGTCGCCGACCTGGTGCCCCGCATCGCCGACCCCGACCACATGCTCGGCGCCGAGGACGAGGGCGGGATGGCGACCTTCCTGTCCATGCCGCTCAAGGCCCGCGGCCGGATCGTCGGTGTGCTCGGCCTGTCCAGCGCGACCAAGAACGCCTTCGGTGAGACCTCGCTCAGCACGCTACGGCTCGTTGAGTCGCCCGCAGCGCTGGTGATCGAGAACGCCCGGCTCTCCGGCGGGGTGCTCGGCTGAACGAGCGGCCTGAGGGTGCCCAGGTAGTCTCGCTGGGTGCCCGCTGCCCCCTCGCCCGAGCAGTTCCGCCGGGCAGCGGGCGTCGTCTGATGGCCCGGCGCACCCTGCTCTGGTCGCGAATCACGGCGAACCGGCGGCTCGCCTGGTCGCTCGGCGGGGCCCTGGCCGTGCTGCTGGTCGGCTACCTCGCGCTCGTCGTCACCTCGGGCGGGGACGTTCCTCGGCGTACGTCCGTCCTCGGGGTGGACATCAGCGGGCTGACCAAGCAGGCGGCCACTTCTCGGCTCGAGACCGCGCTGGCGGCCAAGGCCAAGGAGCCGGTCCACGTCGTTGCTGGGGCTCGCTCCGGGACTGTCGACCCGGTGGCGGCCGGCCTGGCTCTTGACGCTGCCGCCACCGTCGAGAGGGCGAGCGGTCGGAGCCTCAACCCGTTCACCCTGCTTCGGCACCTGCTCGGCAGCAGCGACGTACGCCCCGTCGTCACCGCTGACCCGGTCAAGCTGCAGGCGGCCGTGGTGACGCTGGCCAAGACCCTCGACGAGCCCGCCCGCGAGGGCGGCATCACCTTCAGCGTGTCCGGGGCGACTGCGGTGCCCGTGGTGGTGAAGGCCGCGACAGGGCACGGGATCCAGGTGGATGAGGCCGGCTCCGCGCTGACCGACGGTTATCTCGTCTCGACGCCGGTGTCGCTGCCCATGGCCGACCTCGTTCCTACCGTTGACGACGCCGCGGTTCAGGCGTCGCTGACCGCGTTCGCGACCCCTGCGGTCGCCTCGCCGGTGCGGCTGGCTGTCGCGGGTCGCTCGATCCCGGTGCCGGCCGGCACGTTCGCGAAGTTCCTGACGCTGGCGCCGTCGGGCGGTTCGCTGGTTCCCGACCTGGACGTCGACGGGCTCAAGGTCGCGCTGGCAAGCCCGCTCAAGGGTGTCGAGCGGCCGGCCATCGACGCCAAGTTCACCCTGACCGGTGGCAGCCCGCAGATCACCGCGTCGGCGCCCGGCGTACAGATCGCGTCCGACCAGCTTGCCACCGCGTTCCTCGCGGTGCTGCCGAAGACCACCGGCCGGGTCGTCACCGTGCCTCTGACTGTCCTGCCGCCGGCCCTGACAACCGCGCAGGCCAACACGCTCGGGGTCGTCGAGAAGGTCGCGTCGTTCACCACCCGCTACCCGTACGCCGCGTACCGGCTGCAGAACATCCACCGGGCCGCCGACCTGATCGACGGCAAGGTGCTGCTGCCCGGGCAGGTGTTCAGCCTCAACCGGACCGTCGGAGAACGTACTGCTGCCAACGGGTTCGCGATCGGCACCATCATCAACGGCGGCCGGTTCGAGAAGGACTACGGCGGCGGGACCTCGCAGGTCGCGACCACAACCTTCAACGCCGCATTCTTCGCCGGGCTCAGGATCATCACGCACAAGACGCACAGCTTCTACATCTCGCGCTACCCAGCCGGGCGCGAGGCGACGGTGGCCTGGCCGGATGTCGACCTGCAGTTCCAGAACGACTCCGGGCACGCGATCGTCATCGACTCCTCGTACACCCGCTCGACCGTGACGGTGACCATCTGGGGCACCAAGGTCTGGGACATCGAGTCGCTGAGCAGCTCGCGCTACAACCAGCGGGCCTTCGGCACGATCTACGACCCGACCGCCAAGTGCGTGCCGCAGGGCGGGGTGCAGGGCTTCGACATCGACGTGACGCGGGTGTTCAGCCACGGCAGCACCCATGTCAGGACCGAGAAGTTCCACACCCACTACAACCCGGCGGCCCAGATCTACTGCCGCGCCAACCCGACCCCGACCCCCACGCCGACCGCCTCGGGCTCGCCCTCCCCGACCCCCAGTCCGTAGCCGGCACTAGCTGCGCGCGAGCAGGTCGGCGAGGGTGGTGACGGCGCGGAGGGCATCGGCGTACGTGACGTACAGCGGGGCGAAACCGAAGCGCAGCAACGAGGGCGGGCGGTGGTCGGCGAGCACCCCGGCGGCAGCGAGTGCGGCGACGAGCCCTGCGGCGCCATCCTTTCTCGTGTCCGGGTCACCGTGCGCCGGGGCGCTTGCCGGACCGGACACGAGAGCTTCGAGGGCGACGTGGTGGCCGCGGTCGTGGCCGCGCGGGGTGACCACGGCGATCTGCCCGGGGTCGAGCAGCGCGTCGACGGATTCGATGAAGAAGTCGGTCAGCGCCAGACCCTTGGCTCGTACGGTCGCGAGGTCGACGTGGTCCCAGATGTCGAGGGCGGCGTCCAGCGTCAGCAGCGAGACGATGTCGGGGGTGCCGGTGCGCGCGCGATCGATGCCGGCCGCAGGGCGGTAGGCCGCGTCCATCGCGAACGGGTCCGCGGCGCCGCTCCAACCGGTGAGCGGCTGGTCGAACCCGGCCTGGGACCGGCTGGGTACGTACACGAACGAGGGTGCGCCGGGCCCGCCGTTCAGGAACTTGTACGTCGCCCCGACGGCCAGGTCGACGCCGAGCCGGTCCAGCTCCAGCGGCAGGACCCCGACACTGTGCGAGACGTCCCAGACGGCGAGGGCGCCCGCGTCGTGGCAGGTGGCCGTGAACGCGGCCATGTCGTGCAGCCGGCCGGTCCGGTAGTCGACGTGGTTGAGCAGCACTGCGGCGGTACGTTCGGTCAACGCCCCGGCGAGGTCGTCCGGAGCGACGCGTACGAGCGAGGCACCGGTCAGCCGCACGACCGACTCGGCCACGTACCCGTCGGTCGGGAAGGTCGTCGCGTCGAGCACGAGCTCGTCGCGCGGTGCGGCCTGGCGCAGCGCAGCCGTGAGCACCTTGAAGACGTTGGTAGTCGTGCTGTCGGTGACTACGACCTGTCCCGGGGCGGCGCCGAGCAGGGGAGCGATCCGGTCGCCCACGCGGCCCGGCGCGGCCCACCACCCGCTGGCGTCCCACGACCGGATCAGCAGCTCGCCCCACTGCCGGCGTACGACGTCATCGACGCGCGCCGGTACGGAGCGCAGCGGCGGACCGAGCGAGTTGCCGTCGAGGTACGCGATGCCCTCGGGGAGCAGGAACTCGTTGCGTACCCAGGCCAACGGGTCAGCGGCGTCAAGGGCTGCGGCCCGCTCGGCCAGGGCAGCCGCGACCGTGCTAGCTGCAAGCGAGTCACCGCTCATCGGTTCGCCCATCCGGTCATGATGGCGTGCCAGTCGGTGAAGGCGTCGGTACCCGGCTCGATCACCTCGAAGTGCCCGCCCCGCTCAAGCCGGTGCAGCTCACTGGCGTCGCCCACCGCGCGGGCGAGGTCGACATAGCGCTCGCTCTGGTGCAGCGGGACGGTCAGGTCGTCCACCGCGTGCATCAGGTAGGTGGCCGCCCCGGTCGGGAGCCGGCGGGTCGGGTCGGCCCGCTGGTAGACGTCGGGATCGCTCGTGGGAGTGCCGCCCAACCAGGTCGCCACCGACCCGCCGTCGTACCCGCCGTCCACGCAGTCCACCAGGTCAGCCGTGGGCGCCAGCGCGACCACCAGGTCGACGTCCGGGTGCGACGCCGCCCATAGGGCGAGGTACCCGCCGGCCGAGTGCCCGACCACGCTGACCCTCGGGCGCAGCTCGCTTCGCTGCCGTACCAACGAGATTGCCGTCATCACGTCGCCGGTCGTGGTCTCGAACGTGCCGCCGGCGCGGGCTCGGCGGTACTCGATGTTCAGCACGGCCAGGCCGGTCGCGACCAGCGCCTGCGCCAGCGGGTCGTGCAGGTCGCGGCGGTACTGCTGCTGGAAGTACCCGCCGTGGATGCTGACAACGAGCGGGTGCGGGCCGACCCCGGGCGGCAGCCAGAGGTCGGCCACCTGCTCCGCGTGCTCGCCGTACCTCAATGCCTCAGCCACCGGTCGTCCCGCAGACAACGACGACGGTTGTCGGTGCTAGATCAAACGAGATGTCGAGTGAAGGGGCAGTCAGACGGGTCGGGTCCACCACTCACCCTCCCTGGCCGGACCGAAGCGTGACCGACCTCGCTGTCCGGCCACGGTTCGCTCCAACCTACGGCACCTCGGCCATCACGACCTTGGTGACCAGCCAGGCGTTCTTGCCCAGCTGCCGGGTACGGGTGAAGCCGGCCTGCTCGAACAGCTCGACGGTGGCGCTGAACAGGAACGAGCTCGAGACAGTGCGCCCGGTGACGGCCTCGGGATGGCTCTCGACCATCCCGCCCCCGAGCCGGGCGATCTCGTCGAGCGCACCCTGCAGTGCGGCCGCAGCCACCCCCTTGCGGCGGTGTGCCTTGTCGACGAAGAAGCAGGTGATTCGCCAGTCCGGGAGCTGCACGAGGCCTTCGCGGTAGGCGCGCCCGTACTTGATCCGCGTCAGCTCTTCCGTCGAGCCGAACTGGCACCAGCCGACACAGCTGTCGCCGTCGAACACGAGGGCGGCAGGCGCCTGGCCCCCGCGGACGCGCGCCTCCTTCTCGGACCGGTTCTGCGCGGTCGTCTTGTCACGATCGAACCCCTCGGGATGGAAGGCCATGCACCAGCAGCCGCCCCACATCCCGTTGTGCCTCTCGACGAGACTGGCGAAGTCGGCCCAGGTGCTCGCATTCAGGGGCTTCACGGTCAAGCCAGCCATCAGCGCTCCCTCCCCGTTCGTTCCGTCACGTGGATGCGGACAGATGTACCAGAGGGGGACGACGGTCGCGTACCGTCGAAGGCATGACGCCCGAGGAGCTCGCCGTACTCGTACCTGATGACCCGGCGGATCGAGCGGGCGAAGGCGTTGCTGCGCCAGGGGATGTCGGTCACCGACACCTGCTTCGCCGTCGGGTGTACGTCGCTCGGCTCCTTCAGCTCGCGGTTCGCCGAGATCGTCGGCGAGGTGCCGTCGCAGTACCGGGCGCGCGACCACAGCGGGCACCCGGCCATACCGGTGTGCGTGAGCAAGGTCGTGACCCGACCGCGGCGTACCCCCGTCTCGCTCTGAGCCCGGCCGCCCGCCGACGCCGAGCAGGATCGGAGAAGCACGCGAGGCGTCGGTCCTCCTAGGGTCGTGGCATGACAGAGTCACCGTCTCCTCCATGTTCATCCCCGTCCACGACCCTGACGCGGCGCTCGCCTTCTACCGCGACGCGCTGGGTCTCGAAGTACGCAACGACGTCGCGTCCGACGGCTTTCGCTGGGTCACCGTCGGCGCCCCGGGGCAGGACCTCAACATCGTCCTGTTCCAGCCGCACGGCGGTCGCTCGCAGACCGAGGGCGACGCCCTCCTGACCCTCGTCACGCAGGGGTCGCTGCAGGTCGCGATCTTCAGCTCAGACGACCTCGACGCGACCTTCGAGAAGGTACGAGCCGCCGGCGCCGAAATCCTCGAGGAACCGACGTCCCAGCCGTGGGGTGCCCGCGACTGCGCCCTGCGCGACCCATCCGGCAACCTCGTCCGTATCGCCCAGCGCTAGGGCGAAGCCGAGTCAGGCCAGGGCGAGGAACAACTTCTCCAGCTTTTGCACGTCGACCCCGTCGGTGCCCTCGCCGCCGGCAATACACCTCTGCAGGCCGCTGGCGACGATGGCGAAGCCGCTCTTGTCCAACGCCTTGTTGACTGCTGCCAGCTGGGTCAGGACCGTCTCGCAGTCGGCCCCGCCCTCGATCATGCGGATCACGCTTCCAAGGTGACCGTGCGCCCGCTTCATCCGTAGCAGGACAGCCCGCATGTCTTCCACGACCAGTTCCATGTCGTCTCCTTGCCCTAGCTCGTCGCACGCCGGTCGGCTGTTGTGATCCACTCTATCCCACTGGGGGGATATGGTAGAGTGCTCGTATCCCCCCAGGGGGATCTTTTCCCGGCCAGCGACCGAAGGCGAGACCATGTCAGTCACCGCAGTGGAACGACCATCGGAGCACGGTTCCGTCGTGCTGGACGGGCTGTCGACTTTGCACCGGAACCTGCGTCGCGCCGTTCCCGACGTCTACCAAGGCTTCGGCGAGCTGCACAAGGCAGCCTTCGCCCCTGGCGCGCTGGACACCCGCACCAAGGAGCTCATCGCCCTCGCGATCGGCGTGGTCGAAGGCTGCGACGGTTGCATCGCCTCTCACGCTCAGGCCGCCGCCCGGGCTGGCGCCACGCGTCAAGAAGCGGCTGAGGCCATCGGGGTCACCTTCTTGATGAAGGGCGGCCCTGCCACCATCTACGGACCGCGTGCCTATGACGCCTTCTGCGAGTTCGAGGCGACACTGCACCCGTCCGACTCAGCGTCCTCGGCGTAGGCGCCGATGTGCCGCGCAGTCCGATGCCGGACCTGTGGAAGGACAACCTGGTCCGGGTGCGGCCAGCACGTCAGCCGGGTCAAGGCCGGCGTGAATTCGGCGGAGTGGTGCCCAGGGCATGGCGACCAGCCCAAGAAGGGCTGGCTGGGCCGCGCGCTCTCCAGGTGACTCGGCAGACTGTCACCGGGGGGCGGAGCTCGTCACGATGGCCGGGAGCGGTCACGAGCCGCAGTGCCGGGTGCCGAACCTGGTCAACCCACTGATCGACGACTTCCTGCGGGCCGCACGCCCCCGAGGAACCGGATGACCCAACGCGCTGGCGCGCGGCAGATGTGCATGCGCCCGCTCCGTCACCGTGGAACCGGGACGCTTGCTCGCAGCCCAGTCATACTCGGGTCGCGACCGGAACCACGACCGAGCTTTCGTCCCGCTTTGGGAGGCCAGGCATGACCCGCGACATCGTGTTCACGCCAGAGGCGGCTGCGCCCCCGCCGACGTACAGCCAGGCGGTCAAGGCCGCGGGCCTTGTCTTCGTCTCGGGGACGGCCCCGGCAGACCCGGTCACCGGCGCCATCACGGGCGACACGATTCAGGAGCAGACGCGGCAGTGTCTGATCAACGTCAGGGCCATCCTTGAGGCTGCGGGTAGCTCGCTGGACAGGATGGTCAGCGCCACCGTGGTGCTTGCCGACGAGGACGACTTCGCCGGTATGAACGAGGAGTGGCTTCGGTGGTTCCCGTCGGATCCTCCGGCTCGTCAAGGCGCGAAGCTGCCCGCCCGGATCCCTGGTCTCAAGGTGTCCATCGCGGCAATCGCAGAAGCCTGAGCGCACGCTGCCGATTGACCCCGACTTGAGCACCATCACGCGGCTCGGGGACGCGCCAGACCCGTGGCGGCTGCGGAGCCCGACCGACCTTCAAGCCCGAAGCAAGCGTCTCAACGTGGCCGCCACCGCTTCCAGACCGCGGTGGCCGCCGCCCGGGTCTTTCCCTCCCACGCCAGCTCCACCTCGCAACGGATCTCTGCCTCGGTGGCCTGATCCACGTGCGCGGTCAGCTCGACCTCGCTCGTCAGTGGGCTTGGGCGCAGGAATCGCACGTTGAGCCCAGCCGTCACGTACGGGAGCGCCGCGCCGGACACAGCAGCCCACCCTTGCCGGTCCGCCTCCCACAGCACGGCCGCGGCGCTGTGACAGTCCAGCACTGTGGAGATGATGCCGCCGTTGAGGAACCCCAGGCCGTTGTCGTGCTCCGGCCACGGAGTGAACGTTGCGGTCACCGCGTCCTTGTCTGCGTAACTTCGCAGCTGCAGTCCCTTCGCGTTCGCCGGCCCGCAGCCGAAGCAGGGCAGGTCCGGATAGAGCAGCTGCTGAATGCTCAGCCGATCGTTGTCGTTGGCTCGTCGCTGATCCATCCGACGATCCTGACAGCCAGACCGGTCCAAGGCACGGCCTGGACGCTCAGGATTCCGCTGCTGAGGTGGGCAGGGGCGTTGCCGGTCGGCCGTAGGTCACCGTCGCGGTCACTGCTGGGGGTAGCGAGTTCACAAGCTGTCCGTCGGGGCTGGTTCCGAGGGCGTCGTTGACGGTGGAGAACGCCATGCGGAGTGCGACGAAGACGGTGATGGAGAAGATCTGGTCGTCGCTGAGGCCGGCTTGACGAAGCACTTGAAGGTCCGCGGGGGTGGTGGCGTTGGGGTCCTCGACGATCTTGCGGGCCCACGAGGCGAGTGCCTTCTCCTGGTCGGTCAGCCCAGCGTCGCTGCCGTCGAGAACTCCCGCGGCAAGGCTCGGTTCGGACACGCTGGACAGCTTCCCGCCCCAGGCCAGTGAGCAGTACGAGTCACCAAGTGCCGAGGCAGCGGCTGTGACCAGGATTCCTCGCTGGCGGAATCCCAGCCCGCTCGGCTTGAACGCTTGCGACATGAGTCCAAAGAGGTTCTCGAGGGTGTCGGGCTGGTAGGCCCAGAGCCGGGACACGTTCCACACGTAGCCGCTCTCCGCCACATCCTCGTCAAACAAGGCCTGTGCCTCGGCAGTGACGGGAGGCTCCTCCAGGAAACCGGCGCTCATTGGTGGAAGTCCTCCTCGGGTCTGCGGGCCAGGTATCCGATGACGTTGATCTCAGCCCGAAGCGGCAACCCGTCACGGACATGTTCGCGGGCTGTGTCGACCGCAGCATCGTGGAAGGCCTGCTCGCCGACGCTCTGAATTGCTTCGTAGGCGGGCCCGGTCGAAGCGAGCGCCCGGGCGAAGCCCTCAGGGTCGGCGAACTCCCAGGCGAAGGGCACGTCAACGCGGCGGATGTCGACGAAGCCGAACGAAGTGAGAAGGTCCTCGCCAGCGCCGGGCCGACCTAGCGACACCATGGCTGCTTGGTTGTCGACCTTGTCCTGGGACGCCAGCCGGAAGGGTGCAAGCGCCCACCGCCCAGGGGACACCTTGAGATGTCCCCACACCGTCAGCCCGAGGCGGCCACCGGGCCGTAGAACACGGTAGATCTCGCCCACGGCGGCCGGTGTCGTCCCCCAGATACCCCGGAAGCTTGTGACGGCGTCGAAGGTTCGGTCCTCCCATGGCAGGTGGTGCATGTCGCCGACCCGGATGTCAGCGTCAGGGTTGCGCAGCCCAGCGACCGCCACCAGCCGAGCAGAGGCGTCGATGCCGGAACAGAGCGCCCCGCGCAGCCGTGCGAGCTCGATGGCCAGCCCGGATCCACAGGCCACGTCGAGCAGTCGATCGCCGGAGTCGACACGGAGGAGATGCTGAAGCGCTACGTACTCCCGGCAGTTCCCTGGCTCACTCAACGTCGAGAAGTCGACCGCCCTGTTGCCCCAACCTTCGTCGACCATCTTCCAGGCCTGAGCATCGGGTCTGTCCCCCGCCATCGCAGATCCTTCCTCGAGACGAAGCAGCATCGCACTGCGAGCGGCCACTGGGTACTGCATCTGTGGCAGAGA
>JANMWN010000193.1:0-9552 GCA_031394045.1 Sporichthyaceae bacterium | reverse complement strand
GCCGGCATCGCGCTGCTGCTCGCGCTCCCGTACACGCCGATGCTCTTCATGGGCGAGGAGTTCGCCGCCAGCAGCCCCTGGCGGTTCTTCACCTCGTTCCCCGGCGAAAAGCTCGGCGACGCTGTCACCGAGGGGCGCCAGCAGGAGTTCGAGGCGCACGGCTGGGTGGCCACCGACGTGCCTGATCCGCAGGCACCCGAGACGTACTGGGTCTCCAAGCTCGACTGGCGCGAGGCCGACCAGTCCGGGCACGAGGAGCTCGGCGCGTGGTACCGGTCGCTGGTCGGGCTTCGGGACGCCGAGCCCAGGTTCGGCCCCGGTACGGCCCGCAGCGGGGCCACGACCGCGGACGGGCTGCGCTGCTCCTTCGCCGAGCTCGACGACGGCCGGCCGGCCTGGTTCATGGTCGCCAGGGGCGAGTGGCGGACGGTCGTCAACATCGGCAGTGGTCGTGCTGACAGTGCCGACGAGGTGTGGCTGGAGCTCGGTTCCGACGCGGCGGAGATCTTGCTGGCGTGGGGCGAGGGGGTCGAGCTGACCGAGGCTGGCCTGCGGCTGCCGGCCGGGTCGACCGCGGTCGTCCGCGTCCGCTGACCGCTGGCCGACCGACCCGGGAAAGAGACAAGGCCCCTCGGAGTATGAGTCCGAGGGGCCTTGATCAGATCACCCGCCACACCTCCGGTTGCCCGGTGGAGCGGTTACCGCCGCTTCGACGTGCGGCCGACAGTGTTTTCCAGTTGCCTGGTCGCGCAGTCGGTGCGATCTCCCAGCCGGTCCGCACTCACCCTCTGCGCCGTCGCACGCAGCCCGCCGAGTTGCCCCGACAAGGCGGAAGAGCCGATCTCCGTCCGGTCCCTCCCCACGTCGCCGCCTCGTTCAGGTTGCCCTGTCCTTGGCGTTTCGGTGAGGACGTGGGGCAGAGTCAATCCCGCCCGCGATCGGCGCACAAGTGGTTCCAGTAAACAATTTCTCGGCCTTCGATGTCCACATCGTCGTCCACAGCCAAGTACGCTCGGCCAGCACTCTTACGCACAGGCCTGTGCACAAAACTCGTGGAGGACGGTCCCGACCGATGATCATCGAACACGGCGCGATCAACGTGCTCCCCGGGCAGGAAGCTGCCTTCGACGCAGCGTTCGTCAAGGCGGCCAAGGTGATCGCGCAGGCACCCGGCTTCCAGTTCGTCCGCATCGCCAGGGGCATCGAGCGACCGTCGGCCCGCATGCTGCTCGTCGGCTGGGACAGCATCGACGACCACATGGTCACCTTCCGCGAGTCCGACCTGTTCCGGCAGTGGCGTGCGCACATCGGCCCGTACTTCGACGGCGCTCCCGTGGTGGAGCACTTCGACGGCGACCTGCGCGGCATCTGAGTGCCGCGGAGAGACCGGGGGCGGTGGGTCAGCCCGATCCTGCTGACGCTCGCCGTCGTGGACTCGGCCGGCTACAGCGTGATCGGCCCGGTGCTGCCAGCTCTGCAAGCCTCGACCGGCGCGTCGGTGACCACGCTCAGCCTGCTGGCCGCCTGCTTCCCCCTGGCCATGCTGGTCGGGCTCGTCGTCGGCGGCCGTCTCGCCCACGACGGGCGTACGCGTACCGCCCTGCTGCTCGGGCTGGCATTGCTGATCTCGTCGAGCCTGGTCTTCGGGTTCACCACCGACCTTGCGGTGCTGTTCGGCGCGCGCGCGGTCATGGGCATCGGTTCCGGCTGCCTCTGGATCGGCCTGACGCTGCGCACGCTCGAGTACTGGCCGGGCGAGGAGTACGTGCGGATGAGCCGCGTCTACGCTGGCTACTCGATCGGCTCGCTGCTCGGGCCGCTGCTGGCCGCGCTCGGTGGGACGCGCGCCCCGTTCGTCGCGTACGCCCTGGTGCTCGGCGCCTGCGTCCCGCTGGTACTGGTACTGCCGGCGCGGCCAGTGCCGGCCGGGCGCCAGGACCTGCGTCGTGACCGGGCGGTCCTGCGCACGAGCGGGTTCTGGTTCGGGGCGCTGTCGATCCTGTTCGCGATGACGACGTTCGGGACGCTGGACGGCGTGCTGCCGCTGCACCTGGCCGACCACTGGAGCCAGTCGCAGATCGGGGTGGCGTACACGCTCAGCGCCGTCCTGGTCGCCGTGTCCTCGGCAGCGGCGGGCCACACCCGACCGCTGGTCGCGCTCGGCGTCGGGGCCGTCGGTGTCGTGGGCGGGATCGCGCTCGCGGGGGCGACCGGAACGGTGGCGTTCTGGGCCGCGGCGCTGCTGCTCGTCGGTCTGGGTGCCGGCGCCGCCGAGACCGGCGCGACCGGTGTGCTGCTCGACAACGTGCCACGCGAGCGCATCGTCTCCGCGATGGTCGCGTGGTCGCAGGTCGGGATCCTCGGCTACTTCCTGGCGCCCACTCTCGGCGGCCTCGTGGTGACCCACCTCGGCTTCGGCTGGCTGGGCCTGGTACCACTCACCGCACTGGTCGCGATCGTGCCGGCCGGCCTGCTCGCCTCCCGAGCCGCCGCTCGCGCCCGCACCGCCTCGGCTGAAGCGGTTCCCTGATCAGCGCGGCGTGAACGCGGGGTAGCCGGCCAGCAGGGTCCGCTCGGCGGCATCCACCCGCGCGACGAGCCCGGCTGCGGCTACGAGCCGGGCGTCTGTGTTGTCACCCAGGTTCTCGCAGACGAGCACCGCCGCCGCGCGGGTGGCCGCCGCCGCCGTCAGCACAGCCGCCGCCGCGTCGCCACGCAGGCGCGGGTTGCCGGCTGCCGCCAGCTGAGCGGCCAGCTCGGCGATCTCGGCGGCCACCTCGGCCAGGTCGAGCGGGACCTGGGTCGCGGCGTCCAGCGCGGCCGCCAGCTCGTCGGGGCCGGACCCAGCCCGACGGACGCGTACGTACACCGCATAGGCGACCGGGTCGCGCTCCGCCAGCACCATCGCCCGCTCCTGCAGGGCCAGGCTCCGGTCGGTCGGCCCCGCAGTACCTTCGGCGAACCCTGCCCCGCCTTCGGCAAAGCGGGCGGCCATCGCCGCGAGCGCACCGGCCAGCGACGCGACGACACCCGCCACCGCACCGCCACCCGGCGCGGTGGTCCGCGCTCCTACCTCCGCCAGCAGCTCGGCCAGCGGCAGCCCCCGCAGCCCTTCGGACGCCCCGTCCGCAGTCAGGACAGGCCCACGATGCGACCGTCGGCGTCGATGTCGATCCGCAGCGCCGCCGGGGTGCTGGACAGGCCCGGCATGGTCCGCATGTCGCCGCAGATCGGATAGATGAAGCCGGCGCCGACCGAGGCGCGTACCTCTCGGACCGGCAGGCGCCAGCCCGTGGGTGCCCCCTTGAGCGCCGGATCGGACGAGATCGACAGGTGCGTCTTGGCGATGCAGACCGGAAGCCTGCCGAACCCGTTCGCCTCGTAGCTGGCCAGCTGCTTGACCGCCGCCGGGCTGTAGTCCACCCCATCGGCGCCGTAGACCTTGGCCGCGACGGTCTCGATCTTCTCGCGAAGCGTCGCCTCGTCGGGGTAGAGCAGCTGGAACGTCGACGGCTCGTCGGCGGCCTCGATGACCGCCTCGGCGAGCTCGCGTGCACCGGCGCCGCCGTCGGCGAAGTGGGTGCTCACCGCGACGCGTACGCCCATCGCGGCCGCGATCTCGTGGATGGCCTCGTGCTCGGAGCCGAAGTCCCCGGGGAAGGCGTTGATGGCCACGACCGGGGTCACGCCGTGCTGCGCGACGTTCTCGATCTGCTTGCGCAGGTTGGCACCGCCGATGTGCACCTCGTCGGGGTTCTCGGCCAGCAGCGCCTCTGGCAACGGCTTGCCCGGGACGATCCGGTGCCGACCGGAGTGCGCCTTCAGGGCCCGTACCGTCGCGACCACGACTGCCGCGTCCGGCAGCAGCCCGGACGTTCGGCACTTGATGTTGAAGAAGCGCTCGGCACCCATGTCGGCACCGAAGCCGGCCTCGGTGATCAGGAAGTCCCCGGTGTGGATGCCGATCAGGTCGGCGATCACGGACGAGTTGCCGTGCGCGATGTTGCCGAACGGACCGGCGTGCACGAGGACCGGCGTGTTCTCGAGCGTCTGCATCAGGTTGGGCTTGATCGCGTCACGCATCATCGCCGTCATCGCGCCGGCCGCGCCGAGGTCCTCCGCAGTCACCGGCGTGCCCGCCTTCGTGTACCCGACGACGATCCGGGCGAGCCGCGTACGCATCTCCTGGAGCGAGGTCGTCAGCGCCAGGACCGCCATCACCTCGCTGGCCGCCGTGATGTCGAAGCCGGTCTGCCTGGTGACGCCGTCCTCGCGGGAGCCCAGCCCGACGACGATGTTGCGCAGCGCTCGATCGTTCACGTCGAGCACCCGGCGCCAGGTGATGTTGTCGAGGTCAAGCCCGGCCGCATTGCCCTGGTACAGATGGTTGTCGACCATCGCGGACAACAGGTTGTGCGCCGCGGTCACCGCATGGAAGTCCCCGGTGAGGTGCAGGTTGAGGTTCTCCATCGGGACCACCTGGCTGTAGCCGCCGCCGGCAGCGCCGCCCTTGATCCCGAACGTCGGCCCCATCGACGGCTGCCGCACGGCCACCGTCGCCTGCTTGCCGACATGCCGCATGGCCTGGCCCAGCCCAACGGTCGTCGTCGTCTTCCCCTCGCCGAGCGGCGTAGGCGTGATGGCGGTGACCACGACGTACTTGGCCCGCGGCCGGTCGCTCAGCTCCTCGATCGCCGCCAGCTTGATCTTCGCGACGTCGTCGCCGTACGGCTCGAGCAGCGACCGTGGAATTCCCATCTGGTCGGCGATCTCGCCGAGCGGTCGCAGGGTCGCCGCCTGGGCGATCTGGAGGTCCGACGGGAACGCCATGTGGGTCCTTCCTCTGGTCCGGCAGCCTCCGGACGGAGAATGACGGGGCACGACGGAGTACGACTGAGCACGACGGAGTACGACTGAGTACGACGGACCGAAGGCTACGACTCCTGGTGCCGGTACACGTCCAGGTCTGTCGCTTTGACCGAGAGCCAGACCGCACAGCCAGGCGCCAGGTCGAGCTCGGCGACGCTCCCTGGGGTCACGTCGACCAGGACCGGCGGCGCCCCGTCGACGTCGAGGCGGACTCTGTCGGTGAGCAGGCTGAGGCCGACGACGGTGCCTGCCCAGGTGTTCCGCGCGCTGGCACCCTGGGGGCGGCGGGTGCTCACCACGACGGCTGAGGGGCGTACGGCCACCAGCACCTCGCCGTGCAGCCCGTGCTCCGCGACAACGAACTGGCCGCCCCCCGGCAGCCGGACCTGGTCGCCGTCGGCCCGACCGGCGTACAGGTTCAGCCCCACGAGCCGGGCGACGTAGTCCGTCGCCGGCCGTCGGGCCACCTCGGCCGGCGAGCCGTGCTGCACCACCCGGCCGTCCTCGATGACCAGCAGCCGGTCGGCCAGGACGAGCGCCTCGAGCGGGTCGTGCGTGACCAGCAGACTCGGCCCCGGGAACGCTCCAAGGTGGCGGCGCAGCTCGGCCTGCACGTCCAGCCGCGTACGCGCGTCGAGCGCTGCCAACGGCTCGTCGAGAAGGAGCAGCCCCGGCTCGCCGGCGAGGGCACGCGCCAGGGCCACCCGCTGCGCCTGGCCTCCGGAGAGCTCGCGTGGCTTGCGCCCGGCCAGCGCGACGAGGTCGAACGCCTCGACCCACGGGACGGCCAGCGCCCGCGACTCGGCCCGCCCGACTGCGCGCGAGCGGGGGGCGAAGGCGACGTTGTCGAGGACCGACAGGTGCGGGAACAGCCGGTAGTCCTGGAAGACCAGGCCGACCGGTCGTGCGGGCGGCTCGACGAAGGCGCCCGTGGCCGCGTCGTCGAGGACCGCACCGTCCAGCACCAAGCTTCCGCTCGTGACCGGGGTGAGCCCGGCCAGCGCGCGCAGCAGGGTGCTCTTGCCCGCGCCGTTCGGTCCGAGCACGCCGAGCACCTCGCCCGGCGCGACGGTGAACGCGACCTCGAGGGTGAAGCCGCCCCTGCGTACGCAGGCATCGACCACCAGCCCCGCGGTCACTGGAAGGGTCCGTTGCGCAGCCATCGGTCGCGCAGCAGCACCAGGACCAGGACCGAGACGACCAGCAGCACCACGGACAGCGCGATCGCCGCGTCAGGGTCGCTCTGCAGCGCGAGGTAGACCGCGAGCGGCATCGTCTGCGTACGGCCGGGGAAGTTGCCGGCGAACGCGATCGTGGCCCCGAACTCCCCCAGCGCCCTGGCCCAGCACAGCACCGCGCCGGCAACCAGCGAGGGGGCGATCAGCGGCAGGGACACCCGCCGGAACACCGTCATCCGCGAGGCTCCCAGCGTCGCCGCCGCCTCGTCGTACCCCTGGTCGGCGGACCGGAGCGCACCCTCGACGGTGACCACCAGGAACGGCATCGCGACGAACGTCTCGGCCAGTATCACCGCGGCCGTGCTGAACGGCAGGGTGATCCCGAACCACTGATCGAGGTACCTGCCGACGAACCCCTCCCGCCCGAACGCGAGCAGCAGCGCGACGCCACCGACGACCGGCGGCAGCACCAGCGGCAGGGTCACCAGTGCGCGCAGCAGGGCCAGGCCAGGGAACTGCGAACGGGCCAGCAGCCAGGCCAGCGGCACGCCGAGCACGATCGAGATGACCGTGGCCACGCTCGCGGTCCAGAGCGAGAGCCGGAGTGCCTGCGTGACGTCGGCAGTGGCCAGGATCTGGCCGAGCCCGTTCCACGGCGTACGCAGCAGCAGCCCGACCAGCGGGAGCAGCAAGAACGCGACGCCGATGGCGGCTGGCGCGAGCATCGGCCCGGGCAGGCCACGGCGGGCCGCACCACCGCTGCCGGTGCGGCGCTCGCGCTCGGCCGGGGTCAGCCGGGAGGCGCGGGCGACGCGGGCGGCGGTGGGCACGTTGGAAAGGATGCCGCTCGGCCTACGGCTTGGCGAAACCATCGGCGGCGAGCACCGACGCGCCGTCGGCCGAGAGCACGTAGTCGACGAAGGCCTTGGCGAGCGCAGCGTTGGCCGCCTTGGTCAGCGCCGCAATCGGGTACGACGTCGAGGCGTTGACGTCAGCCGGGATCTCGACGCCCTTGACCTTGTCGCCGGCCGCGCGTACGTCGGTGACGTAGACCATGCCGGCGTCGACCTCGCCGAGCTCGACCTTGGCCAGCACCGACTTGACGTCTGGCTCGAGGGTGACCGGTGTGACCGTGAGCTTGGCGTTGGTGAACACCTTGGCCGCCGTGCTCCCGCAGGGCACCTGGGCCTGGCAGAGCGCCAGCTTGACCCCCGCCGTTGCGAGGTCGGCCAGCGAAGTGATGTTGCCGGGGTTGGCCGGCGGCAGCGCGATCTCCATGACGTTCTTGGCGAAGGTTGTCGGGGACGAGGCGGCACCCGCGTCGGTCACCTGGGTCATGTTCTTGGCGCTGGCGGAGGCGAAGACGTCGGCTGGTGAGCCCGAGGTGATCTGGGTGGCCAGGTCCGAGCTGGCAGCGAAGCTGAAGACCACCTTGACCCCCGGGTGGGCCGCCTCGAACTGCTGACCGATCGTGGTGAAGGCCTCCTTCAGCGACGAGGCCGCCAGCACCGTGATCGTGCCGGACAAGGCCGGACCGCTCGAGCCACCGGTGCCTGTGGTCGTCGGCGGCGTTGGGCTCGAGCCGCACCCGGCCAGCACGGCCAGCACGGGCAGCGCGAGCGAGAGGGCAGCAACAGCGACAGCGGTACGGCGCACAGCGGGCTCCTCCGGTCGAGCGGGGCTGGGGGAAGGTCTAGCGTGACCGGGGGATCTCGACCGCCACGTTGGTGGACTTCACGGACGCCACGGCGAGCACGCCCGGCTCGAGGCCGAGCTCGTCCGCCGCCTCTCGGCTGAGCAGCGAGACGAACCGGTGGGGGCCGGACTGGATCTCCACCTGGGCCATCACCGTGTCCCGGACGACCCTGGTCACCAGACCGGTGAACCGGTTGCGCACCGAGTGCGCGACGACCGCCCGCTCCGGCGCCGGCTCGGCGGACGCCGCGACCTCCTCCGCCAGCTGAGCGAGGGCCGCACCGTCGACGGCCAGCCGGCCGGCTGCGTCCGTGGTCGTCGCGATCCGGCCCGCGTCAGCCCACCGGCGCATCGTGTCGTCACTGACGCCGAGCAGCTCGGCGGCCTCGCGCATCCGGTACGTACTCACGGCTGCACTCTACCCACACTGTGTCCGCTGATGCGGCGCCAGGCTCCCAGTCATCTCCGTATCTGCGGTTGACCTAAACGGTTCCGACCGCTTTCGCGAAGACTCAAGCGCATCGCCGGACGCGTCGACAAAGAGTGAAGGACGGGAAGGACGTGGCCATGACCGAGACCGTGCAGGGCACCAGCCCGCCCGGTGCCCCCGCGCCCGGGTGGTACGCCGATCCCGGCGGCAGCGGCGGTTACCGCTGGTGGAACGGCGCCGGCTGGACCGAGTCCGTCCAGCCGCCCGCGCCCGCGCCAGTCGCGACGGCCGCACCCGTGCCAGTCACGCCGGTGACAGCGGAGCCGCTGGCAGAGCAGTCGATACCGCCGGCCACCCCGGCGTACGCATATGCCCCGAGCCTTCCCGTACCCGGTGCGGCGGCCGGCGCCGGACACTCCGCCTTCGGCGGACCGGGCCCCCAGTCACCCTGCGGCGGACCCGCCGTGCCCCGGCCGGCCGCCAGCCAGCACCACGCCTCGCCCCCGCGGATGTCGACCGCAGTCATCGCGGCCATCGGCGTCGGTCTGCTCGCCGTGATCGCCGGCCTGGTGTTCCTCGTCTCCAAGCTGATGTCCGGCAGCACCGACGCGCCCGCTGCAGATCCCGGCGCCGGCCCACGGGGCCCGGCAGCCGTCGTCGGCGCGAAGCTCGACGCTCGTTCGCTCGCCAACGCCGAGGAGACCTTCTATACCGAGCACCAGAAGTACCTGCCCATCAGCGCCACGACCGACGTCCACGAGCTGGGCGGCAGCGTCGTCCGGCTGTCGCCCACCGACACGGCCACCGTCACCCTCAACACAGCCGGCACCGCCTACTGCATCGTCGTCACGACGAAGTCGCCCACGTCAGCGGCCAGCTCCAGCGTCGTGTACGTCTCGTCCAAGGGAGGCTTGCTCCCGAGCTCGGTCACCCGTTGCCCCGCCGCCGGCGCCTTCTGATCTTCGCCTGACCGTCGTGGGCGCGTTCACGCCGGAGCACAGCACCGCGTCCTTGATCAAGGGTCGGATGGCTCGGCGTCAGGGGTCGGGGGGGTCGATGTCGGGGGGCGGTGGGTGCGCTGGCAGGTGCCATTGGGGTTGGCCGTTGGTCATGGTGATGGTCCAGCCGTGGTGGTGGACCAGGTCGTGGCAGTGATCACAGACCAGCGTCATCTCCGAGACGTTGGTCTGCCCGCCGTGGTCCCACCAGGTCACGTGGTGGGCCTGGGTCCACGCCGGCGGGGTATCACACCGCGGCCGGGAGCAGCCCTGGTCGCGGACGGTGAGGGCTTTACGCTGCGCCGGGCTGGCCAGCCTTCGGGCCCGGCCCAGGTCCAGGACCTCCGAGGCGCCGCCTAGGACCACGGGGATGATCCCGGCC
>JANMWN010000152.1:0-5538 GCA_031394045.1 Sporichthyaceae bacterium | reverse complement strand
CGCTTCCTTGCTCACGCACAGTGAGCAAGGGCTCGAGGCCAGGTAGCTCAGTTGGTACGAGCGTCCGACTGAAAATCGGAAGGTCGGCGGTTCGACCCCGCCCCTGGCCACCACATAACCGCAGGTCACAGGCCTATGAGCATGATCGACAAGAATCCCAGTGATCGACTTGTCACAGATGTGTCACAGGTTTCTCAGGACGTGGTCGAGTGCGGCCATGGCGTCGACGGCGTCGTCCTCGAACATGTGCGCGTAGATCCGTTGGGTGACCACTGGGTCGTGCCCCATCACTTCGGCGACGGCGACGACTGGGACCCCTGCGGCGAGGAGCAGGCTGATCGCTGAGTGGCGGCAGTCGTGCAGTCTGATCCGTCGAAGACCGGCGCCAACAGAGAGCTTCTGGAAGTCGGCGCTGTAGGTGTCTGGGTGGATGGGGTCGCCGATCTCGTTGGCCGCCAAGTAGTCACGGTCGCGGTAGGCGGCGCCGGCAGTTGCGCGGTCACCGTCCCGCGCCTCCCGGGAGTAGAGAAGCGCACTGATGGCGTACGGCGCGAGGGGTACCCGGCGTCGGCTCCGCGTGGATTTCGGGTCGCCTTCGGACACGGTGCCTCCAGCCCGACCCAGCGACACCCGCGACCGTCGGACAGTGACCGTGGGTCGCTCACTGTCCAGGTCGATGTCTGCCCATCGCAGGCCGAGGACTTCGCCACGGCGTAGGCCAGACATGGTCAGTGCCCACGCCCCGGCGAGGCGATGGGTCTTGGTCGCGGTCAGGAACGCGCGGGCTTCCTCCGCGGTCCAGGCGGCCATCTCCTGGTGCTTCTGCGGCATCCGATCGACCAGCTGTGCGACGTTGCGTTGCAGGGCGCCCTCGCGCACGGCGGCGTTCAGGGACTGTCGGAGCAGCCCAAGGGTGAGGTTGACGGTGCGCGGCGCCCGGCCGGTGTCAACCATGTCCTCGACGAGCCTCGCGACGTCCTTCTTAGTGACCTGATCGAGCTGCTTGGCTCCGAACACTCGCACGGCTGGGGCGAGGCCGACCCGATAGCCCTCGATCGTCTTCGGACGCACCGCGTGCCGTCTGGAACGCAGCCAGGTCTCGACGTAGTCGGCGAACGTTTGCTCCGATTTGGGAACGTACGCCCCCGTCGTGATCTGTGACCGGGTGCGGGCCAGATACGCCCGGGCGTCAGCCAGGCGGTCGAACGTGGCAACCACCTGACGGCGACGACCGTTCGGACCAGGAGTGCTGTCCGTCTTGACCCGGTACCGGCGCCGGCCGTTCTTCAGCGTCAACGTGGTGATGGGTTCTGACGTCATGACTACCTCCGGGCACGGGAAGGTTGCACTTAGGACTCTCGCAAAGAGCGCCGACACCGCGACTGACGCGGCGCACGGGCACCACGTACGCCGCGGATGACTCGAACGGCTAGACCTCCGACTCGCCGAGCAGGTGGAGCAGCGGCGCCTTGGGGATCTTGATGAGCTTGCCGATTCGCAGGACCGTGGTGGGCCATGCGCCGGTGCGGACGAGCTCGTAGGCGAGGGATCGTCCGACGCCAAGAACGCGACCGGCGGTGGGGACGTCAAGGACTGGTGGGAGTGCGAGTAGTTCGTCCTGGGTCATTGTGTGCCTCCTGGCTCGTGCCGTCCCGGGGCGGGACGGTTTCAGTGCTTCTTCTTAGAGGTGTCCAGAGAGGGTGCAGAACATCCGGTGCTGGGTGGTGCCCGCTCCTCGCGGGCTGATGGTTCGACGCGGTCGTCTACATCGACCGGACTGGCCCTGAAGGCTTGGGGGCATTGCGGTACGGCTCGCGTTCGCTTTCTCGACGGCGCATCGCGGACGGCGATTGTGGGTCGGCGGGGGCAATCACCGGGTTGGGGTCGACGTAGGTCCGATCGCTCCGCCCGAGCCAAGCTTGCTGTCGGCGTTCGCGGTCGCCCGCCTTGGTGTAGAGGAGTTGCTGGGTTTGCGTGTCGACGACCTTAGTCAGGGCGTCCACGTCGCGGCTGGCTTGGTGGAGCTGGTCGGTGGCGCCCGGCAGAACCATCTCGGCGGTGAATGTGAGGGTTCGGTTGAGCGCAGCCCGCCGGCTGCGCGCCCACCTAGGCGCATCGTCGAGCTGGTCCCGCATGTCACGGACCTGGGCGTCCAGCCGGCCGACGTGGTCGCGTGCTTGCTTCAATCGGTCTCGGGCTCTGTCGAGGTCACGCTGGTTCCGTACGTGCTCGGCGGGGACCGGCTGCGGGGGGCGTTGGTTGTCGCGCCGCTCCCAGTCCCGTTCTCGAGCTTGGGCGATCGGTGGGTCGAGGAGGGAGTGCGCGGCGCGCTCGCGGCCCGTGGTGTTCACCGCGGTGGCCAGTTGGGTGATCGCCGCGTCCAGGTCCGGCAGCGCCAACTGACCCGTGGCTTCGGCCCGCTGTCGGGACGCGGCTGGGTGCCCACCACGGCCAGGGGCTTGCAGTGGGGCTTGCGCGGGCGGGGCGGGGGGTTGCGCTCGGGCTTGCGTGGGGCGGTGGGGGCCGGCGTCGCCGGTGTTCAGCTCGGGAGTGGTGTGGACGTGGTTGGCGAGTCTTCCTCGGCTCATCGCCACATAGAGGTGCTCGCGGTCCAGGCCGGATCGGGCCAAGACGATCCCGAGGTCGGCGGTGGCTCCTTGCGCACCGTCGATGGTCGTAGCCCGCCCGAACTCGGAGTGCCGGGCCAGGTAGGCGGTCGGCAGGGTGGTGGTCCCCCGTCCGCGCAGGTCCTCCACCACCAGCCCACCGGCGGCCTCGCCGGGATCGGCGGCGATGACGCGGTACCGATCGCCATTGCGGACGGTGTCGGTGCCGATTCGGATGCGGGTGGTGTTCTTCTTCGCGATCAGGATGTCCCCGGCCCGCCAGGACCGTTGCTCGACGTGTCCCCTTGTGGACGCCGTCTTCGACGTGACAGTGACAAGGACCGGGCCGGTGACCGCCCCGGTGGCGGTCGCAACGGCGCGGGCGCGGGCGTTCAGCTCGGTGACGTCGGTCCAGGACCGGGCCAGCATCAACGCGTCCAGTCCCGCGTCGGCCGCAGTGTGCCAACGCTCGAACACCGCGTCAGCGGCGTCGGCGCTGCTGGTTTCGGGGTGGATCCGACCCTGCTCGGCGTACTCGGCCAGGACGGTCGGATCACCATCACGCAGGCGCAGGGTGGCGGAGGCTTCCCAGGGGTGGGTGAAGCGGTGCAGCTCAGTCAGCTCCACCGTGCGCGGGCCCAGGACGTGGGTGAGGTGTTCGAACATGCCTCCGGGGGCGTTGACAGCACCGATCTGCCCCGGGTCCCCGACCAGCACCAGCGAAGCACCCGCGCGGGCGACCCGGGCGGTGAGCTGGTCGAGGTCGGCGGTGGTGAGCATGGAGGATTCGTCGACAACCACGACCGACCGGTGACCCAGACCACCCTCAGCCCGCTGCCCGGCTGGCAGGTCGTCGAGGTGTTGTTGGGTCAGGAGCCAGCGGGCGACGGTGTGCCCGGGTGCCCCGGTCGCACCGGCAAGCTCGGCGGCGGCCCGGGCGGACGGCGCCAACATGATCACCTGCGTGTTGAGGCGCCACCACACCCGCACCGCCGCCGCCAACGTGGTGGTCTTGCCCGCACCTGCCGGGGCGGTCATCACGGTGACCAGATCCTTCGAAACAACCAGCTTGACCGCCGCACGGCGCTGCTCGTCACTCAGCGGGGCGGAGGGGCCGTCGAAGAACCATGCCTGCGCGTGGGCAGGCACTCTCGAGGGGGTGTTGAACCCGCCTGTGATGACCCGTTCCAGGATGCGGGCCTCGGTGTTCACCAGCTCGGCGGAGGCGTACCGGTCATCCGAGACCCGGGCAGTCACCCCGGACTGGTCCGCACCCAACGCGACCGCCCCGTGGACGCTTCCGGTGAGGGCGGTGGCGGTGAGCTGTTCAACAAAGTGAACGACCTCGTCAGCGCCCATAGGCCGGTCGGGGCGGGTGGGGATGCGGGCGGCGACCTGGACGGTCAGGTCCGCGCGGGACCAGATCGCCTTGCACCGCCCGACCGCGGTCACCGCCTCCGTCGCGACCTGTTCCGCCCATCCGGGGTCGACTGGCTTGCGCCGTTCGGAGGCTTGGCGTACCTGGTCCAGAACGAGTCGGAGGCGTGGGCCGTCCCAGCCGAGTCCGGCTGCCTGGTCCGCCCACCGGGCGCGCAGGTCACCTTCGGGGACCTCAGCCTCTTTGACTGGACGGGTGGCCAGTACGGCGGTCTTGATGATCCGGGCCCGCTCCCTCGCACTGACCGGCCGCCCGAGAGCCTGTTCGGCGTCGGCGATGGTGGGGACCGCGTCCCCCATCACCGCCGCCGTCCGGGTGGACCACGCGGTGATCAGGTCCTCGGGGGTGCCGGCGAGCTCGGCCTGCCCGTGCTCGGACACAGGACCGAAGGACACCGGCAACCGGTTGGTGAGCTCGGCGCGTAGGGCGGTTTGGTAGATCGCCCCGGCGGCTTTCTTGTGGTGGTAGATCTCGTGCCCGTCCAACGTGCGCCACGCCCCATCAACGCACAGCACCTTGTTGATCACTAGGGCGTGGGTGTGCAGCTGCGGGTCCCCGGTCCGCGACGTCCGGTGATCAAACAGGGCGGCCGCCAACCCAGCCGAGGTGATCTGGTCGACGCCGTCTTTGCCGCGCCGCGACACCGACGCGCGGCGGTCCAGGAAGTCCAGGGCGGCGCGGACGGCCGCGGTGTGCGCGGCATCAACCGCAGACACGGTGGCCGGGTCTCCGAGTGCCCACAGGGCGCTGACCGACTTGGGGGCCGAGAACGTCAAGTCGTACCCGGTGACCGCATCGACCCGCCACGACTGCCCCAGAGGCCGCCCGGTGGTCGGGGACAGGGCCCGGCCGAACATGGCCTCCAACTCCCGTTCCTGCACGACCGCACCCGGCGCCAGGCCGAGCTCGTCCAGGCCCGGACCGTGCCAGCGACCGGGCCTGTCACCGTGCTCGGTGTAGTACTCACACGCACCCCCAGCGACGGTCCGCTGGTAGTACCGCCACGACGAGCGGCCGATCTTCGCAGAAGACAACACCAGACAACACCACCCGGAATACTGTTGCAGGACAACCACTTTCCCGCCCAGCGTAGCCACCGCCGATGCACATGTCTGATCCGATTCCGGTCAGGTGGGTGTCGCGAAACGCGACCGATGACCGGCCGGCGACGGGGTGGCACGGGCCGGACCCGACCGGACGAACGTGGACGATCAACCTGGCTGGGCCGACTTCGAAAGTTGATGCGGTGCTCGCGCGTGGCGCCGATCGCTGGGGATCAGCGGGACCCCGACGCTCCGCAGCAGCCAGAAGAGTGACGCCCGGGGGTCCACGCCCGTTGAGGGCGGATCAAGGGGGCTCTTCGAACTTAGTGGGGATCGACACGATCTTGTAGTTGGGGCACGGGTCCGGGGTTGAGACTCGTGGCCCCTTGATGCTGGCGGTGGATTCGAGCCGACAGCGAAGGGGCCACGAGTGAGTCACGACGGTACGACG
>JANMWN010000072.1:0-9064 GCA_031394045.1 Sporichthyaceae bacterium | reverse complement strand
GTGCGGGAGCTTGTCCGCGACGGCCTTGTCCTTCAGCCTGGCAATACCGGTGTTGTAGCTGTGGAACTGAAGGTCCTTGTAGGACACCTCGGGATCCAGGATGTTGTTGATCCAAGCGTGAGCGGCCACCGGGTGCGGCGCGCTGGCCAGGATGGTCCAGTTGTCCATCCAGAGCTCGGTCGACGGAGCGCCAAGGACCCAGCGGTACCGGGAGGCGTCCTTCGCTGCGAGCAGGCCAGTCCGGGCATCGCCGTTCCAGCACATCATCAGGGCGTACTTGCCCTCGGCCAGACCGGCTCCTGGGTAGGAGTCGTACGCCTTGATGTGCGGGGCGACCTTCTCCAGAACGAACTTCTCCGCGGCGTCGAGCTCGGCCGGGTCCTCGGAGGACCAGTCGCCGGTGGGTGACTTGGCCCAGAAGTAGAGGCCGACGAGCTGCTCGGACTCCTCAAGCACCGATGTCTTGCCCGAGGCCTCAGAGCCCATCGCGTCGACGAAGTCGGCCCAGGTCTTGAGCTCTCGTTTGATCACCGCTGTGTCGTACACGAACCCTGTGGTGCCCCAGTCCTTGCAGACGGAGAATTCGTTCTTCGGGTCCCAGTACTGTCCCGTGACCTGAGGGTCTAGGTTCGCGATGTTGGGGATGCGACTGTGGTCGAGCCGCAACAGGATCTTGTTGCGTAGCACCTCGGGGATGTAGTTCCCACTGGGAACGTAGATGTCGTAGCCGGCGGTGCCCTTGGCAGCGCTGAGCTTGGCAATGGCCTCGACGTTGGACGCATACACGTCGACCTGGGTGGTGAGTCCCTCCTTGGTAGCGAAGCTCTTGACCAGTGCGGGGTCGTCGTACTCGGCCCAGGTGAAGAAGTTGAGCTCCTTCTCCAGAGTCGTCGGCAGCGGCGACGCGCTAGGGGCACCGGTCCCGGGGCCTGCCCCAGAGCTGGCCGCGGAGCCGCAGGCGGACAGTGCTGCGGCGGCGGCGGCCGTCAAGGTGACCCCGCGAAGGAAGCCGCGGCGGCTCATCGAGGCGGCTGTCGCGGTCGGAACGAGGAGCTTGAGTGTCTCGTCGTACGGCATGGAATCCTCCTGGCGGATGTATGGCGCGGGGCAGGTCGAGTGCGAGCGGTGCGGTGTTGTGCGGGACTTCGCGGCGAGGCAGATGAGGACATGGGGGCATGGGCGACTACGGCGGGACGGCAGCGGACGGTTCAGCCTCGAACAGGTGCGTGTCGCCTACCGACCACGAACACTGGACGGAGGTGCCGGGCTGGAGTCGAGGGGCGTTGCTGCGCGGGGCGCGAACGATGACCTCGTGCCCGACGACACGGACCACGTACTGGATGACGTCCCCGAGGTGGGCGACCGAAGCCAGCGTGCCGCTGACGACATTGGCGGGCCTTGTTGCGCGATCCGGCGTGTCGTCCGTCAGGGTGATCAGCTCGGGCCGGACCGCGACGAGGCCCTTGGTACCGCGGCCCGGGTGCGGGTCGGGGCCCCGGCCGGCACTGAATACACCGTCCGGGGTGTTCACGGTCCGGCCGTCGCCGACCGTGCCGTGGAAGAAGTTCTGCTGCCCGATGAAGCTAGCCACGAACACGCTGGCCGGCGAGTCGTAGACGGTGAAGGGATCGGCGAGCTGCTCGATCTTCCCGTCGCGCATGACGGCGATGCGGTCGCTCATCGACAGGGCCTCGCCCTGGTCATGGGTGACGAACACGAAGGTGATTCCTAGCTCGGTCTGCATCAGCTTGAGCTCGATCTGCATCTCCTCGCTCAGCTTGCGGTCCAGGGCCGCGAGGGGCTCGTCGAGGAGAAGCACGCTCGGAGCGTTGACCAGGGCGCGAGCCAGGGCCACCCGCTGCTGCTGTCCACCGGAGAGCTGCCGCGGGCGGCGCGCGGCCATCGCGGACATCCGGACCATCTCCAGCGCCTCACCGACGCGGCGGGAGATCTCTTGCTTGCTCGTCCGGCGCTGGCGCAGGCCATAAGCGATGTTCTCCGCCACTGTCATGTGCGGGAAGAGCGCGTAGGCCTGGAAGACGGTGTTCACCTCACGACGGTGCGGCGGCAGATCGCCCATGGACCGGCCCGATATGACGATGGAGCCGGAGTCGGGAAACTCGAAACCAGCCAACATCCGAAGCGTGGTCGTCTTGCCGCAGCCGGAGGGGCCGAGCAGGCAGATGAACTCGCCGGCGCGGACCGACAGGTCGAGCTGGTCGACGGCGGTGACGTCCCCGAACCGCTTGACCAGCCCAACGATCTCGATCGCGCCACGCTCGCCGCTCATCCGGCCACATCCGTGATCACGTAGAGCTTGCGCAGCGGCTCGGTGACGGTCCAGGTTCCGGACCACCCGCACGGGGTTACGTAGAGGTCTCCGGCCGCGACCTCCGCGGCGGGCCCACCGTCCGGCTCGAGAGTCGCCCGACCGGCGAGCACGAAGAAGATCTCGTGGTGGTCGACCCTGGTGGCGCGGAACGAGCCGCACTCGACCTCCCACAGGCCGACCCGAACCCGTCCTTCGGACCCGATCCAGGCCGTGATGCTGCTCTCGTGCAGGCCCGGTGTGAGCGCGGTCGGCCTGGGAGTCGATGGCCCCAGCTCGGCGTGCAGCGCATCCCAGACTCCGGTGCCGATGACGGTCAACGTGGGCTCCGTTGTCCGGCGCCGGGTCGGGACTCGAGCCACCGCAACGGCTCGGGCTCCCAGCCGGGTGAGACCCGCCCAACCCACGGCAATGCCGTGAGCGCGGTGTCGAGGATCAGGTCAGCGGGCGTTCGGCCCGCCAGGTTGGCCGTGGTCACGCCGTGACCCGTGCAGCCGCCTGCCCAGGCGATCCCGGTCCTGGCGTCGACGCCGACCGAGGCGCAGCAATCCCGGGCGATACCGAGGATGCCGGACCACGCGGCCGCATCGCCTAGGGTCTCGCCGGACCGCAAGCCGATCTGCCCGAGGCCGTGAGCAGCCAACGGATCGGTGACGATCATGGACGAGTTCATCGGGAGCAGGCGGCGGCGAAGGCCGGGAAGGGTACCGGGCTGTTCTCCAGGCGGTGACTTCGTGCGACTCCACGGCGGCGGCCAGCCCCAGAACCAATCGACCAGGGTCTCCGCCACTGCGGCGGGACGCCCCAACGCGCTACGGCGGGAATTGTGGCCTGTAGCCGCACCACCTGCGCCGGGTTGCGCGCCACGCGCACGCTGCTGCCCTTGCGCAGAATGCGCGTCGGTGCCCTCGGTCTCGCACACCCTCGCCTCGTGCGTGCCGCTCCTGGGAGGCCGACGGGCACCGGTGCCGATTCCCGTTCCGAGAGCATCGGCGAGCCAGAACGAGACCCCGTCCCGGTTTCTCGTCTCCGGCACCAGACACCCCTGTAGTTCGGCTGTACATCTGTATAGCAGACTGTACGCACGTACAGTAGGGATGCGCGACGTGTTTCACAAGGGCCACCACACGTGCTGGCCTACGGCGGAGGACCTGCGCGGGGCTAGGCGGACTCGCGGACCACCAGGTGGGCGTCGAGGACGACCCGGAGGTCGACCGGCTCCTTCTTGATCCGGGCCACCAGGATGCGCACCATCTCGCGCCCCATGGCCTCGACCGGCTGGTGCACGGACGTGAGCAGGGGCGAGGTGTGCCGGCTGCTGGGGGAGTCGTCGAAGCCGATCACCGCGACCTCGCCAGGTACCGCGACACCGCGCGACGCGAGCATCCGCAGCGCACCGATGGCCGTCGGGTCGGAGGCCGCGAAGATCGCATCGATGGGCTGCCCGCGGTCGAGCAGCTCGGCGGTGGCCGACTCGCCGCTTCGTTCGCTGAAGTCGCCGTAGGCCACGAGGCCTTCGTCAGCCGGCAGGCCCGCCGCGGCCAGTGCCTTCCGGTAGCCGTCGAGACGGCCTACGCCGGCGCCCATGTCCTGGGGGCCTGCGATGGTGGCGATCCGCCGCCGCCCCGAGCGGAGGAGGTGCTCGACGGCCAGGACCGCCCCAGCAGAGTTGTCGACGTCGACGTAGCTGGTGGGCTCCGCGCCTGCCGGCCGGCCGCCGAGCACAGCGGGCAGGCCGCGTGCCTCGAGCAGCGCGGGCAGCGGGTCGTCGCCGTGCAGCGACAGCAGCAGGACTCCGTCGACGTGCTGCGGGGTCAGGAAGTTCTGCAGCCGGGTACGTTCGGCCGCCGTCTGCGCGATGGCGAGCAGGAGCTGGTGCTGGGTCTCGGCCAGCGCCGAGCTCACTCCCCGGACGATGCCCGCGAAGAACGGCTCTCCGAAGAACCGCTCGTCGGACTCGGACACGACCAGTGCCACCGAGTCGGTCAGGCGCGTGACCAGTGAACGAGCGGCCCGGTTGGGTATGTAGCCCAGCTCCTCGATCGCCTTCTGGACGGCGGTACGGGCGGACTCGCTGACCTGGCTGGAGCCGTTGATGACACGAGAGGCGGTGCCTCGACCGACTCCTGCTCGCGCGGCCACCTCTTCCAAGGTGGGCGAACGGTGAACGGCAGGCTTGGTCATTGACTGAGCATGGCGCCCGCGGTAGCCGCGAGTACGTTGGGGGCGACCCTGATCGTCCAGCGAGGGGATCCCACCCGATGGCGCCGACCTTCGTCCCCTCCGTGCACGGTTTCGCATTCTCCAACGCCTGGCCCTCGGCACCCGCGGTCGAGCTGCCGACCCCGTTCGGGACGATCAGCATCGGGAACGCCGACGCCGGTCTGTGCGGGGGCATGGTCTTCGCCGCCCTGGACTTCTGGCACGCGGGGGTGCCGCCGCCCAGCGTCCGGCCGGCGGCCCGCAGCAGGTTGTACCGGTACCTCGTGCGGCGGCTCGTGGACTCCTGGAACCTGCCGTCGGGCGTGGCGCAGTACTACCTCTGGATGTGCCTGCCGGACGCCGACACCGGCTTCGACCTGCTCGGCCGGCACGTGGTCACCGAGCGCGGGCTCGGCTGGCGGACGATCCAGAACCAGTGGCCGCAGGTCAGGGCCGACCTAGATGCGGGTACCCCGGTCCCGCTGGGGATCGTCACCGTGGCCTCCGCCCGGCCTTCGGACCTTAGCGAGAACCACCAGGTCCTCGCCTTCGGCTACACGGTCTCGGGATCGCAGGCGTCGGTCGACGTGTACGACCCTAACCAGCCGGGCCGCGACGACGTCTCGATCGGGTTCGACACGCGCGCACCTTCTGGGGCGACCGCGTTCGTCCACACCCTCGCGCTGCGCCACCCGGTCCGCGGGTTCTTCCGCACGGCGTACGCACCCTCGGTGCTCCCGTAGGCGATCCGGGCCAGGACGATCAACGCCCCGGCGATCGAGGTGACGGAGTACACCCGGTCGGCGGCTACGTCCGCGACGATGCCGTACAGACCGAAGATCGCGCCGTCGGCGGCCAGCACCAGCCAGGTCTGGACGGCGAGGCCGGAAACGTCGGCTGAGCGCCAGGCCGTGACGGCTGCGGGGGCGACGAACCACAGGATCGAGCAGCCGAGCACCAGGTCGATGAGCTGCGAGCCGAAGACGTGGTCGACCGTTGCCGTGAGCAGGAGGAGGGCGGTCCAGATCAGCGGCATCTGCATCCGCAGCCGCTGTCCCGTACGCATCACGAAGGCCAGGGTGAGCAGCGTCGGCGGGATACCGGCGGCTGCCGCGACGATCACCCAGATGTTCGCATGCGCGAATCCGTAGACGGTCCATCCGGTCAGGCTGATCGTGCTGTTGGCCAGGCTCTCCAGGCTCAGGCCCGCGGTGCTCCCGCCGCGCCGCAGCTTGAGCAGCTGGGGTAGCGCGAACCAGACGGCCAGCACCACGCTGACGAGACCGAGAAGGTTGACCAGTGACAGGTCGTACACGTGCCGGGACACTTTGAGCACCTCCTCTTGCGCGGACCCTGGAAACGAAGAGAACCCGAGCTGGGGAGCCCGGGCCCTCGTCGAACGTTGTGCCTTGATCTTCTCAGGGAGTGCTGGGGGCGACCAAACGGATTTGCACCGGACTGAGGTGAGATGGCTCACGAGCCGGGAGATCTGCGCCTGATGGATCGGTAGCGTGTGCCGCGAGCACCGTGCGCAAGAGCCCCACGCGAGACCAGGAGCAGTCGATGACCGTCCACCCCCGCGCAGGTCAGCTGGCCGCATCGTCCGACCTCGTCGACGTCGCGCGCCTTGTGACCGCCTACTACTGCGAGCACCCGGATCCGTCGGTGCCGGCGCAGCGGGTCGCGTTCGGTACGTCGGGACACAGGGGCTCGTCGTTGCTGGTCTCGTTCAACGAGGACCACATCGTCGCGACCAGCCAGGCCATCTGCGAGTACCGCTCGGCGGCGGGGACCGACGGACCGCTCTTCCTCGGCAAGGACACCCACGCGCTGTCCGAGCCCTCGTGGGGCAGCGCGCTGGAAGTGTTTGCCGCCAACGATGTTCGGGTGCTCGTCGACGACCGGGACGCGTACACGCCGACTCCTGCTGTCTCGCTCGCGATCCTGATGTACAACGCCGGCCGGACCACAGGGCTGGCTGACGGCGTCGTCGTGACGCCGTCGCACAACCCTCCGACCGACGGCGGGTTCAAGTACAACCCGCCGGACGGAGGGCCGGCCGGCAGCGACATCACCGGGTGGATCCAGGACCGGGCCAACGAGATCCTCGCGGCCGGGATGGTGGGGGTACGCCGTATCCCGCTGGCCAGGGCGAGGGCGGCGGACACGACCGGCCGCTACGACTACCTCGGCACGTACGTCGACAGCCTCCCCTCGGTCGTCGACCTCGAGGCCGTGCGGGGCGCGGGGGTACGCATCGGGGCCGACCCGCTCGGCGGCGCGAGCGTCGACTACTGGGGCGTCATCGCCGAGCGGCATCGCCTTGACCTCACCGTCGTCAACCCGCTCGTCGACCCGACCTGGCGGTTCATGACGCTCGACTGGGACGGCAAGATCCGGATGGACTGCTCGTCCCCGTACGCCATGGCCGGACTGATCGAGCGGCGGACCGAGTACGACCTGTCCACCGGCAACGACGCCGACTCCGACCGGCACGGGATCGTGACGCCGGACGCGGGGCTGCTCAACCCGAACCACTACCTGGCGGTCGCGATCGAGTACCTTTTCGCGCACCGCCCGGGCTGGCCGGCCGCGGCGGCGATCGGCAAGACGCTGGTGAGCTCGGGGATGATCGACCGCGTCGCTGCCTCCCTCGGGCGCACGCTGGTCGAGGTACCGGTCGGCTTCAAGTGGTTCGTGCCCGGCCTGCTCGACGGCTCGGTGGCCTTCGGCGGCGAGGAGAGTGCCGGCGCCTCGTTCCTGCGCCGCGACGGCTCGGTGTGGACCACCGACAAGGACGGCCTGCTGCTCTGCCTGCTCGCCGCGGAGATCACGGCGACCACGGGCTCGTCTCCAGGCCAGCTGTACCGGCGGCTGGTCGACCGGTTCGGCGACCCGGCGTACGCCCGGGTGGACGCACCTGCCACCCGCGAGGAGAAGGCGGTGCTGGCGGGGCTGTCGCCCGACCAGGTCACCGCCACGCAGCTCGCCGGCGAACCGATCGTCGCCAAGCTCACGGCCGCCCCGGGCAACGGCGCGTCGATCGGTGGCCTCAAGGTCACCACGGAGTCGGGCTGGTTCGCCGCGCGTCCCTCGGGCACCGAGGACGTCTACAAGATCTACGCGGAGAGCTTCCGTGGCCCGGACCACCTGGCCCTGATCCAGTCCGAGGCCCGCGACGTCGTCTCCGCCGCGCTGCGTTCGTAGCTCAGGGGCTGGGCTGGAGGAACGGGGTCAGCAGGCCGGGGACAGCTGCGTCTGCGGTGCGGATCGCCTCGGCGGCAGGTACGTCGCGCACGTCGTACGCTCCGTGGCCGCCCGCGGTCGTCGCCACCAGCGTCACCAGGCCGGCGCGACGCTGGAAGTACGACTGGTGGACCCGCCAGCCGATGATGCCGTCGCAGCGGAGCGCGGCCGTACGCCGGTCCAGCGAGCCCTCGCGCCGCACCAGGTAGCCGTCGACGAGCGCATGACCGAGCGACCGGTAGCGGTCACGGGCCAGCCAGAGCGATGCCGCGACCAGGAGCAGGGAGAGCCGCCAGGGCCAGTCGGGGAAGCTGGCCTCGACCCGGAGGAGGACCAGCACCGCGACCAGCACGACGGCACCGACGAGTGCACGGACGTACCGCCGCCGCTGCGCTGCGGGGCCGTGGGGGACCAGCGGTCCGACAGTCGGGTCGGTGCCACCGAGGACGAGCGTGGCCACCCGGTGCGTCTGCGCGAGCGGTGCCGGGGGCTGCAGCAGCTCACCGCCCTTGTTGCTGCCACGGTCCTCGCGCAGCCCGGTGGCGATCGCGATGCACCGCGCCCCGCCGACCATCCGACGGATCAGCGGCTCCCGCACCTCGACCCCACGCAGCCGGCGCTCCTCGAGGGTGACCGATCGGGTCGTGAGCAGCCCTCGTTGCACGCGCAACGTGCCGCCGGGGTGCCGGGTCAGGCGGAAGCCCCAGAACGCCAGCAGGTAGCCGAAGGTCGAGAAGGTGACCGCGAGCACCAGGAGCAGCAGCACGAGGACGAGGGCGACCAGGGGAAGCGGCGTACGGGACAGCAGGTTGGCGGTGCTGCGTACCTGACCCACGCTCCCGGGGTCGATGTGGGCCTCGTTGAGCAGGTGGAAGGCGTAGCCGGTGACGGCGCCGACGGTCGCGAGCCCGGACAGCGTGAATGGTGCGTAGCGCACCCAGCCGACGTCGAAGGCAGCCAGCACCGTCTCACCCGGGTCGAGCACGTCGGCAGCACGCCCCCAGTCGCCGGCCGGCGCGGTTGGCAGGCCCGCTGCGCGGTCACGGTGCAGCAGCTCGGCGCGCAGGGTCTGGGCGTCGCTCCTGGAGACGGCGTCCAGGCGTAGCTCGTCGTCCTTGCCCGTGTCCTGGCGGCCGGTGCCGATCTTTACCACGGCCACCCCGAACAACCGGTGCATCGGGCTCGCGGTCACGTCGACGCTGCGTACGCGGTCGGCCGGTACGGCGAGGTGTCGCCGGCGCAGCAGCCCGGTGCGCAGCTCGACCTGGCTCGTTCCGATCCGGTAGG
>JANMWN010000055.1:0-9521 GCA_031394045.1 Sporichthyaceae bacterium | reverse complement strand
CACGCCGACGGCGATCAGGTCATTCCCGCACACTACGGCGTCCGGCGGATCCGGCAGCGCGAACAACTCCTCGGCCGCGGTCCGACCCCACTCCTCCGAGAACTCCCCAAGCCGGATCATATGGGTGAAGGAGGACTTCCGCCGCTTGGCCAGCCGGGTGAAGGCGGTATGCCGCTGCCAGCCGGACCAGCTGCGGTCATCGCCACCGACGTAGGCGACCCGGCGCCGGTTTAGTGACAGGACGTGCTCAACGAGCAGCCCAATTCCCTCCTGGTCGTCGACGCCGACGAAGTCGCAGTCGACGCCGTCGACAGCGCGGTCGATCTGGACCAGGGGGACCCGCTTCGAGGCTTCGAGGACGGCAGCGGCGCTGGTCGAGCGGCGGCAGGGGCTGATGAGCAGACCGTCGACTCGCCGGTCCACGAGCATCTCCACCCGCTCGGCCTCGACGTCCGGGTCGTCGCCGGAGGTGCTGAGCAGCAGGGCGTACCCGCGCTCGCGCAGCCGCCGCTCGGCGACCTGGATGACGAGCGGGAAGAACGGGTTGTCCACGCTCGGTACGATCATTCCGATGACCTGGCTGGACTGCTTGCGCAGCGCACGCCCGAGCTGGTTCGGCCGGTACCCCAGGCGAGCCACGGCCGCGAGCACCACCTCGGCGGACTCCGGACGTACGGACCGGGCTCCCGTCAGGACCCGCGACACAGTTGCCGGGGATACTCCGGCCGCGCCGGCCACGTCGTGGATGCTCGGTCGATCGCTTCCCATGCTCCCTCGTCCACTGTTGCCACGACTGACCAGATCACGATTGGGGTTCGGAACCGACGTCTTCGCCGGACGGTCTTGACAACGCCCGAGGAACGCAACCACGATAGCGTGGAAATCGTTTGCCAAGGTGACCGACCCGGCGGCACGCCAGGGAGATTCCCCATCAAGGAGGAGCACATGAGCCAGGCCAGCCTGCGGTTGATAGCTCGGCGTCGGCGCGGCTGGACGGCCAGCGTCGCGGCCTGTGCGGTGGCACTGCTGGGGCTGGCTGCCTGCGCCAGCAGCTCGACGGCACCGATTGCGACGAGCGGCAGTACCGCCCCCGCCGGACTTGTCACCGTAAAGATGGTGCAGGAGTGGCCGGTGCCCGACGGTTTTTGGATCCCGTGGATCGTGGCTCAGGACAAGGGCTACTACAAGGCGGCCGGCATCGAACTGCAGATCATCCCACCGCCCAACACGTCCGCGACCGCGCAGTACCTAGGCACCGGCCGAGCGGACCTGGCCTTTGACACGTCGATGGACATCGTGTTCGGCCGAGCGCAGAGCGCGCCGATGGTGAGTATCGGGAACTACGGGACCTCGAACAACTGGGGCCTGATCAGCTCCAAAGCGAAGCCGTTGGACTTCGCGAGCATCAAGGGCAAGACCATCGGCACCTACAACGACTCCTGGTCCAAGGCTCAGCTTCAGATCATGCTGAAGAGTCAGGGCCTGACACTGAACGATGTGAAACTGGTCATCGCCTCCAGCGACACCGTCCCGCTGCTACTGCAGCACAAGGTCGATGCGATCACCGGGGTGACCAACGCTGAGGGCAGCGAACTGGCCTCGCAAGGGCAAGCCGACTACCAAATCACCTTCGCCAAGGACCACGGCGTGCCCGACTCACCGGTCTGGGTCCTCGCTGCCAACAGCAGCTGGCTGCAGAACAACAAGGCGGTGGCCCAGAAGTTCATGGACGCAACCCTGAAAGGCTGGCAGTACGCCGTGAGCCAACCGGCTGAGGCCGTCGCCACGTTCATGCGGGTCTACCCGAAGGCACAGACTCTGGCCTACACCACGGTGCAGTGGAAAGACACCATGGCGATCTTCGGTGGGTCCACGATCACCGCACAGACGCTGATGCAGAGCGACTCCGACTGGTCCGCTCTGCTCGGCGCCGCGAAGACATTCAAGCTAGTGACCAAGATTGATGACACCAAGGCTTACTACACGAACCTGCTGCTGGGGGGCTCGTGAGCAGGGTGCTACTCGCGGGGGAGTCGTGGACCACGACAGCCACGCACACCAAGGGATTTGACTCGTTCATCACCAATAGCTACGAGGAGGGCGCCGGCCAGTTCATCGCGGCGCTGACCTCGGCCGGCCACGAGGTGACATACCTGCCGAACCACGTGGCGGCTGACCAGTTCCCCCGCACCGTCGAGCAGCTGTCGGCGTACGACGTGGTGGTCCTGAGCGACATCGGTGCCAACACGCTGCTTCTGCACCCCAGCACGTTCCTGCGGGGGCAGCCGCGGCCGAACGCGCTGGACGCGATCACCGAGTGGGTACGGGGCGGTGGTGCGCTGTTGATGGTGGGCGGCTATCTGAGCTTCCAAGGCATCGAAGCCAAGGCAAACTACCGCAACACGCGGCTCGCCGAGATCCTGCCTGTGCTCATGGAGGTGGGCGACGACCGCGAGGAGACGCCGCAAGGTGTCAGCCCCACGGTGGTCGACCCGTCCCATCCCATGCTGGCCGGCCTGGAGGGCACGTGGCCGGAGGTGCTTGGCTACCAAAGGCTTGAGGCCACCTCAGGCTCGCAGGTGCTGGTCACCGTGGGCGACCACCCCCTCGTCGTCGTGGGTACGGCCGGGGTTGGCCGGACAATGGCGTTCGCGTCCGATATGGGGCCACACTGGATCCCGGTGGAGTTCCTGCAGTGGGACGGGTACGCGCAGTTCTGGCAGCAGGCCGTCGCGTGGCTCAGCGACACCGTGGTGCCCGCTGACGGGCTCAACGGGTCGGCGTACGGGCAGGAGGTGTCGGCGTCCTGATGACGCAGACCCCGGTGAGCAACCAGCCACCCGGCGGACTGGTCGAGGCCCAGCGCCTGGCCGTGGCGGTCGCGGAGGCGATCGCCGATCAGGCGGCGGCAGGGCAGTCGGAGGCCGAGGTCCGCGACCTCGCCGAGAAAGTGCTGGGGCAGCGCGGGGGGGGCGGGGTGTGGACGCCCACCAACATCGGTTTCGGCGCCGGCACCTTGAGCTGCTTCCCCACTGACATCCCCAGCGACCGGGTGCTGTGGAACATCGACCTGGGCTTCGTGGACATTCACCCTGTCACCTCGACGGGCTGGTGGGGGGACTGCACCCGCAGTTTCATGCGCGGCAGTAACCCGGGATACCAGTCGGCGCTCGCCGAAATCACCCACATCCACGAGACGACATTGGCGGCAGCGCGGCCGGGCATGCGGGCCTGTGACCTTTACGGAGCGTTCGCCGAAGCGCTGGCGCCGACCGGGCTCGTCGGACTTGACCGGCTCAACAACATCGGCCACTCGCTCGGCAGGGGCACCTCGTACGACCTGGGGTACCTCGACCCGTGGAACCAGACTCCGCTTTGGGGCGCCTGGGCGGTCGAGCCCTTCGTGGGCAACCACTTGTGGGGTGTGAAGCTCGAGGACGTGATCTGGTTCGGTGGCGACGAGGTCACAGTCCTGCGTTGACCGGCCCGATCAGGGTAGCGGTATCGAGAGGGGACAGGATGTCTGAATCATCATCGGCACCAGCCGCACCATCCGGGTCGGCACCGCGCATGAAGCTCGAGGTACGCAACGTGGTCCAGCGGTTCGACACGACGGTCGCCCTGGCGAAGACGTCGCTGAGCGTCCGCGACGGGGAGTTCATCTCGATCGTTGGGCCGTCCGGCTGCGGCAAGAGCACGCTCTTCAACATCGTCTCGGGCATCCTGCGGCCGACCGAGGGCCAGGTCCTGCTCGACGGCAAGGACGTCACGGCAGAGCCCGGCCACGTTGGGTACATGCTGCAAAAAGACCTGCTCCTTGCGTGGAAGACCTCCTTGCAGAACATCACCCTGGGAGCCTCGCTGACCCGACGGGTCACCGCGGACGACAAGGCCAAGGCAGCCGCCCTCGCCACGAAGTACGGGCTAGGGGAGTACCTCAACCACTACCCGCACGCCATGAGCGGCGGCATGCGCCAGCGGGTCGCGCTGATGCGGACCCTGACGTTCGCCCGCGAAGTGATGTTGCTCGACGAGCCGTTCGGCGCGCTGGACAGCCAGACCCGGATGGATATGCAGCACTGGCTGCTCACGGTGTGGGCCGAGCAGAGGTCGACGATCCTGTTCGTCACCCACGACGTCGACGAGGCTATCTTCCTCGCCGACCGCGTCGTCGTGATGTCCCCGCAGCCGGGCCGGATCCGGCAGATCTTCGACGTGCACCTCCCGCGCCCGCGGACGCTGGACATGCTGACGTCTCCGGAGTTCACCGCACTCAAGCGTGCCACGCTCGAACTCATCTACGAGCGTGACGCGGCTTTCGCCGGAGAGGTGCACCGATGAACCCGCACGTGAGCTATCGCGACCGGCTGTGGGTACGTGTGCTCGTCCCCGTGGTCTCAGTCGCGGTCGTCGTCGGCGTCTGGCTGGCGTTGGTCCACATCTACAACATCGCCCCGTACGTGCTGCCGTCGCCGAGCGCGACCCTGCAAGCGATCCGGGACGACTGGGATGTGCTGTCGCAGGGGATCCTGATCACTGCGAAGGAGTTCGTCATCGGCTTCGCGCTCGGGACCGCGGCCGGCTTCCTGCTCGCGATCGGCATGGCCCAGTCGCGCTGGGCGCTGCGGGCGCTATACCCGATCCTGATCGCCACCCAGGCTGTGCCGATCATCGCGATCGGTGCCGCCCTGGTGATCTGGCTCGGATTCGGGCTCGCGCCCAAGGTCCTGATCGTCGGACTGATCGTGTTCTTCCCGGTGCTGGTCAACGTGCTGGACGGGCTGGCGACGGTCGATCGCGACACGGTTAACCTGTCGCGAGCGATGGGTGCGTCGTCGTGGCGGATCTTTCGGATCGTGCGGCTGCCGGCGACCTACTCCCCGATGTTCTCGGCGCTCAAGATGTCGGCGACGTTCAGCGTCACCGGCGCTGTCATCGGCGAGCAGACCGCGTCGAGTACCGGCGGCCTCGGCGTGTACCTGACGGAACAGCAGTCGCGTCTCAACACGGCGGGGGTCTTCGGCGCCATCCTCCTGCTGGCCGCCATGGGGGTCACCGCGTTCGCGTTGATCGCGGCATGGGAGACGTTCTCGACGCCCTGGCGGCGGCGGAGCACGGCCCCGCGAAGGCAGCGGTACGTGGTGTCGATACGAACGGACAGCCGGTCCGCGCCGACCGGCCTGGCGCCGGGCGGCGACCTGACTGCCTCCGCCGACGCTGGCACCGAGAAGGCGACTCTGAGCTGATGGTGGCTGTCGCCGTTGTCCAGACCGAGCCGGTGATCGGGGACGTGGCAGGCAACCTCGCGCGTATAGCGGATGCGGTCACGCCGGCGGCGGCCGACGGCGCCCGGCTCGTCGTGCTGCCCGAGCTCTGCATCACCGGCTATATGTTCGACGACCGCTCGGAAGCCCTGGCGCTGGCGGAGGAGATCCCCGGCGGTCCGTCCGCGCAGGTACTCGTCGAGCTGGCACAGGATCTTGGCGTCCACCTGGTGGCCGGGTTTGCCGAACGCGACGGGGACGCCCTCTTCAACAGTTCGATCCTGACCGGGCCGCACGGGTACGTCGGGCGATACCGCAAGGTCCATCTCTGGGACAACGAGAACACGATCTTCACTCCCGGCGATGTGGGCCTGCCGGTCTTCGACACCGACCTCGGCCGAGTCGGCATGCTGATCTGCTACGACGCATGGTTCCCGGAGGCGTTCCGCTCCTTGGCGCTGCAGGGAGTGGACGTTGTATGCCTGCCCACAAACTGGGTCCCGATCCCCGGACAGCGCGACGGGGCACCGGCCATGGCCCTGACACTGTGCCAGGCGGCGGCACACGTCAACAGCATCCACGTCCTCGCGGCCAACCGGGTCGGGAATGAGCGAGGGCAGGAGTTCATCGGGCAGAGCGCGCTGGTGGGGCCCACCGGCTGGCCGCTCGTCGAGCCCGCGAGCCGTTGGCTCCCACAGACACTGGTGGCTGAGGCCGACCTTCATTCGGGTCCTGCGCTGCGGCACTGGAACAGCTTCAACGATCCGGTCGAGAATCGCCGGCCCGAGGTCTACAGACTTGTTGCAGGGTCGGCCGCCGACAGTGTCCATCATGCGGATTGACCCTGTTGCGCTGACCCAGCAGCTGGTGCGAGTCCCGAGCGTCAGCGGTACGCCGGGAGAGCAGGAGATCCTGTGGCTGATCGCGGACCGCCTGCGCGACGCGGACTTCGTGGTCCACGAGGATGATGCTGCGCCGCAACGTTTCTTGCTCGCGGCGACTGCCACAGCAGCTGACGGCCCGGTGCTGCTCATCGTCTGCCACGTCGACACTGTGCCCGTCGGCGACCCTGCGTCGTGGGCCCGGGACCCGTTTTCCGGCGACGCCGCCGGCGGTCGTATCTGGGGGCGTGGCGCCAGTGACATGAAGAGCGGTCTTGCCGCTGCACTGGTCGCTCTGCTCCAGTCCGGACCGAGGGGGTCGCCGGCTGCCTTACTGCTGACCACAGCGGAAGAGGTGGGCTGCCTTGGCGCCACTGCAGCTACTGACGACCTCGCGGGCCTCGATGTCGCGGCGCTGCTGGTGCCGGAGTCGACCGACAACCGGGTAGTGCTCGGACACCGCGGCGCACTCTGGCTTGACCTTGTGGCCCGCGGGGTGGCCGCGCACGGCAGTACGCCGCAGCTGGGCGCGAATGCGTTGCTGGCCATGGCCCGGAGCCTGGTCGACATCGACGCCCGGCTGCCTCGGGGACCGGGTGAGTCGATACTCGGCCCGACGACCATCAACGTGGGGACCATGGCAGCAGGGACTGCACCCAACGTCGTGCCGGACCGGGCGACCGCCACTGTGGACATCCGGTTCGCCGGAGCCAACGAGCCTGCGGTCATCCAGTCCTGGCTTGCGAGCAGCCACCCCCACCTCGAGGTCACGACGGCTCTGGTGGTCGAGCGACTGCTGAGCACGCCAGACTCCGCCTGGATCCGTTCACTACCAGCTGACCTCGCCGAACCTCCGTCCGTGAACTACTTCACCGACGCCGCCGTGCTCGCATCCCTCTTCCCGGCGGCACCGGTGGCTATCTGGGGTCCTGGGCAGCCGGACCTCGCCCACGTACGTGACGAGTCGGTGCGCATCGCGCAGATCAACGCAGCGGTAGAGATGTACGGCACTGCGCTCGCTGCGTGGCCGGGCAGCGCCTCAGGAACAGAATCGACGAAAGGACCCCTGTGAACGACCACGAAGACGTAGCTGTCAGTACGGAGATCCCGCCCGGCCTGGTCCGTGCCCAGGCCCTGGCACGGACGGTCGTGGCCGAGATCGAGCCCTTCGTCCAAGTCGGCGTGACCGAGATCGAGCTTGACGATCATGTGACGCGGATCGCGCTCGCACATGGTTCGACCGGCTTCTGGTCACCGTCGACGACGAGGGTCGGGCTCGGCACCCTCGTCGCGCATCCGGACTTCCCGATGCAGGATCGTCCGGCCGAGGCGGGCGACACCGTGATCGTCGACATCGCGTGCTCGCTCGACGGGTGGTGCGGTGACCACTGCACGACGTTCACCCTCGAGGCCGCGCCCGAGACGGTGGCGCTCGTCGACGAGTGCCGCTGGGTCTACGACCGGCTGCTCGAAGAGGTACGTCCGGGCAGACCGGCCTGCGAGCTGTACGAGTACGGGGCGGCGCTACTGCACGGGCGGAACCTCAAGCTGCTGGACCTGCTCGACAACTTCGGTCACTCGATCGGCCAGGAGTTCGCCGCCGACGGGTTTATCGACGCGACCAACTCAACGCCGATGTGGGGCGGCTGGACGCTTGAGCCGCACGTCGGCCGCCATTCCCGAGGCGCGAAGTTCGAGGAGATCGTGTGGCTCGCGCCGGACGGTTCCGTCACGGTCGTCTGAGACAACCCGCCAGCACCCAGAGAGAAGTGACAGTGATGGACGTACCCGACGGCACGGAGCCCGCACCTACGCCCTCGCGACCGGCTGGTCCGATCGACCTGACCCGGTATGACATCGAGCCGGCCTGGGCCGGCTTCCAGACATTCAGCAAGATGCCGGTTTGCCTCACCCCGGCGGACCTGGTGGTGGGCAAGATCGACGTCGCCGTCTGCGGTGCGCCGTGGGACGGCACCGCGATCTCGCGCTCAGGGACGCACATGGGTCCGCAGGCGATCCGCTCCAGCGACTACCACCCCGTACCGCCGCGGGCCCGGCCGCACCTCAGCGTCGGCGTGGACCCGTTCGAGCACCTCAACATGTGCGACTACGGCGACGCGAACATCATCATCGGCGACGTCGACCGGACCTTCGCGAACATCCGCTCGTTCGTCGGTGACATCGTCGGGACAGGTGCCATCCCGATCATTCTGGGCGGCGACCACGGCATCACCTGGCCGAACGCTACCGCGCTCGCCGACCACTACGGCTTCGGGAACGTAGGCATCGTGCATTTCGATGCGCATGCTGACACGGCGCTCGAGGTGCAGGGCGTGCTGGCGAGCCACGGCGCCCCGATGCGCCGGCTCATCGAGAGCGGCGCCGTCAAAGGCAAGAACTTTGTGCAGGTGGGCCTGCGCGGGTACTGGCCGGGACCCGACGTCCTCACCTGGATGGACGAGCAGGGTATGCGCAGCCACTTCATGGCCGAGGTGGAGGCGCGGGGCTTCGACGCAGTCCTCGACGACGCCATCGCGGAGGCCCTGGACGGTGCCGAGCACCTGTTCCTGTCGATCGACATTGACGTCGTGGACCCGTCTGCCGCGCCTGGTACGGGATCGCCGGAACCGGGCGGCCTGACGAGTCGCGAACTGCTGCGCTCGGTCCGGCGGATCGCCGCCGAGGTCGGCATCGTGGGCATGGACATCGTCGAGGTCAGCCCGCCGTACGACTCCGGCAACAACATCACCTGCATCCTGGCGCACCGGGCCGTGATGGAGGCACTAACCGGTATTGCCATGAACAGGCTGGGACTGACGCAGCCGAACTATCTCGACCCGCGGGCTGCCGGCGGACCGTCGGTGGGCGGGATCATCGAGTACAAGCCGCAGCTACGGCCCGCCACCTGATCCCACCGGACCGGCTAGACGAGCGCGCCGGGCGACACTGCCGCAGGAAGGCGCCACCGATTCTCAACTCGACCCCCGGAACCAGCCGCGAGGCACTCTCGGATGATGTCGGGCCAGCCGCATCGGCTCGATGATGGCTGCGTCCGGGATCCCGTACCTCCCGCTCTGGTAGCGCGCCTCGAGCCCGTCGTCGGCGCGGAGCTCGTGATCCACGCGCCGGCAAGGGCCGGGAAGTCCGCGATCATCCTGCCTGCGTGCTGCCGGTGGCCGGGCACCCGATGATTGTGTCGAATAGTGTCGAACGCTTTGCTGGCTTGTATGACTTGTCGGGCCTCCCGGTGACGGGTGGTGGTCGCGTACGGTGACCTTGGGAGGGCCCCCCGGGTAGCGGCGGTTTTCGGGTGAGCTCCGGGCTCGTGAAAGAGACCGTCGCCGGGGCCTCGTCTCCTGAGCAGACCCGGTTGAGG
>JANMWN010000036.1:0-44242 GCA_031394045.1 Sporichthyaceae bacterium | reverse complement strand
TCGGCGCACGGGGTGGCGCTGGTAGGGACGCTCACCGGCGGCCTGCCGCCGCTCCGGTTGCCGGACCCCTCGTGGTCCGTGATCGGCCACCTCAGCGTGCCCATCATCGCGATCGCCGTCATCGCGCTCACCCAGAGCGCGGCCACATCGCGGACCCAGGCAGCCGTCGCCGGCGAGGACGTCGACGACAACGCCGACCTGCGCGGCCTCGGGCTGGCCAACATCACCGCCGGGCTCAGCGGCACGTTCCCGGTCGCCGGCAGCCCGACCAAGACCCGCGTCGTCGTCGAGGCGCAGAGTCGCTCGCAGGTCGCCCAGCTCGTCTCCGCGGCGGCGACCGTGGTCGTGCTGCTGCTCGCGACCGGGCTGATCGCGCGGCTCCCCGAGCCCGTGCTCGCAGCCATCGTCTTCGTGATCGGGGTCGACCTCGTCGACGTCAAGCGGCTGCGCCAGGTCGCTCTCGTCCGCCACGACGAGTTCACCGTCGCCGTGCTCACCGCACTGTCCGTGGTGGCGTTCGGCGTCGAAGCCGGCATGGGCGTGGCCGTCGTCCTCTCGCTGGTCATCCTGATCGGACGCGTCTACAGGCCGTACACCGCGGTGCTGGTGCCCGGCGAGCACGACCGGCTGCTCGAGGTCCCCGCGGTGCCGGGGGTCGTGACGGCGCCGGGGCTGCTGGTCTTCCGCTTCGGGGCCCGGCTGTTCTACGCCAACGTCCACCCGTTCTACGCGGCCGTACGAGGCCTGGTCGCCGGCGCCGAGCCGCCCCTGCGCTGGCTGGTCCTCGACCTGCGCGCCGTCGGCGACATCGACTACACCGCCGCCGAGGCGCTCCACCAGCTGCACCGCGAGATCACCGCACAGGGCATCCGCTTCATCCTGGCCGGCGTCGACGACGAGACGCATGCGCTGCTGGACCGGCTCGGGCTGGTCGCCGTCTTCGGCCGCGATCAGGTCTACGAGCGGGTCCGCGTACCCATCGAGGAGTTCCTCGCCACCGGTCTATAACCCGGGTGTGGCTGTCGGCCAGGTGTCGTACGGTGAAGGCAATGTCCGCCGAACATCTGCAGCGCCGCAGCAGCATGTCCTCGCTGTGGCGTATCCGCACATACCTGCGCCCCTACGCGGGACAGATGGTCCTCATGCTCGTGGCCGCGGGCGTGGCCGTCGGCGCAAGCATCGTGATCCCCCTGGTGACCCAGCGGGTGATCGACGGACCCATCGCGGCGGGCGACCGGGCCGGCCTGCTCCCGCTCGGCCTGCTCGCCCTGGCCCTCGGCCTGCTCGAGGCCGCGCTCATGTTCGTACGCCGATGGGTCCAGTCGTACGCCGCCCTGGGCATGGAGACCGCGGCCCGCGACGACCTCTACCGCCACCTGCAGCGGCTCCCCGTGGCGTTCCACGACGAGTGGCAGACCGGGCAGCTGCTCTCGCGCGCGACCAGCGACCTCGGCACGATCAGGCGGTTCCTCTCGTTCGGCCTGGTGTTCCTGATCATCAACGTCGCGACGTTCTTCATCGTGGTCGGGCTGCTCATCCACCTCTACGCACCGCTCGGCATCCTCGTGGCGGTCTCGTTCATCCCGCTGTTCCTGCTCTCGCGCGGCCTGGCCTCGGCCTACCTGGACAAGTCCCGCCTGGTTCAGGACCAGCAGGGCGACCTCGCCACCTTCATCGAGGAGTCCGCGGTCGGCGTACGCATGATCCGCTCGTTCGGTCGACGGGAACACGTCGGCGAGACGTTCCGGGGTACCGCCCGTGCGCTGCACGACTCGTCCGTAGACAAGGCCATCCTGGTGGCCCGCTTCTGGTCGCTGCTCGACCTGATCCCCAGCCTGACCCTCGGCGTCGTCCTGCTCTTCGGCGCGAAGGCGGTCGTGCATGGGTCGATCACGCTCGGCGCACTCGTCGCCTTCGTGTCGCTGATGCTCATGCTGGTCTGGCCGGTCGACTCGCTCGGCTGGATCGTGGCCAACGCCCAGGAGGCCATGACCGCGGCCGACCGGATCTACGAGGTGTTCGACACGGTCCCCACGATTGTCGACCGGGCCGGCGCCACCGACCTCACGCAGGCGCGTGGGCTGTTGAGGTTCGAGGGCGTCTCGTTCAGCTACCCGGGGGCGGCCGCCCCCGTCCTGCACGACATCGACCTCGAGATCGCACCCGGCGAGACCCTGGCCGTCGTCGGCGTCACGGGCAGCGGCAAGACCACGCTCACCGCCCTTGTCCCGAGGCTGTACGACGTCACCGCAGGCCGGGTGACGATCGACGGCCACGACATACGCGACCTCACGCTGCCCTCGCTGCGCCGGCTGGTCTCCACGGCGTTCGAGGACTCGACGCTGTTCTCGGCCAGCGTCCGCGAGAACCTCACCCTCGGATACCCCGACGCCACCGACGCCGAGGTGCAGCAGGCGCTCGAGATCGCGCAGGCGACCTTCGTCCACGACCTGCCCTGGGGGCTCGACACCCGGATCGGCGAGCAGGGGATGTCACTGTCCGGCGGCCAGCGACAGCGGCTCGCCCTCGCGCGAGCGGTCGTCGGCCGCCCCGCTGTCCTCGTGCTCGACGACCCGCTGTCGGCCCTCGACGTCCACACCGAGGCCCTGGTCGAAGAGGCGTTGCGCCGCGTCCTGGCCAGCACCACCGCGCTGCTCGTCGTCCACCGACCCTCGACCATCGCGCTGGCCGACCGGGTCGCCCTGCTCCAGGACGGCACCATCCGCGCGGTGGGTACGCACTCCGAGCTGATGGCCTCCGAGCCGTCCTACCGCGCCGTCCTCTCCCAGCACGCCGAGGAGGTGGCGACGCCGTGAGCGCCGAGGTGAGCGACGTGGTGAACGCCTGGCGCGGGGTGGCGGCCGAGGGCGACGACGACCTGTCCGTCGAGGTGACGATCCGGCTGCGTGACCGAAGCCGTCGTCTTCTGCGCAGCCTCCTCAGGCCGCACCGCCGCGCCGTCTGGATGGCCATCGTGCTGCTGCTCGTCCAGAACGCGGCGTCTATGGTCGGGCCGTACCTCGTCGCGGTCGGGATCGACAAGGCCATCCCGCCGATGCAGCGCGGCGAGGGCACCCGGGTCCTCACCGTGGTCACCGTCGCCTTCGTCGCCGCGGCCTTCGTCGAGTACGTCTCCAAGCGGGCCTTCCTGGTGGCGAGCGGCAAGATCGGCCAGGCGGTGCTCTACGACCTGCGCACCCGGGTCTACGACCACTTCCAGCGGCTCTCGCCCGCGTTCCACGAGCGGTACACCTCCGGTCGGGTGATCTCGCGGCTGACCAGCGACGTCGACGCCATCGGCGAGCTGCTCGACGGCGGCCTCGACGACCTGGTCCTGGCCGGGCTCTCGGTCGTCTCCGTCGGCGTGATCCTGGTGCTGCTCGACCTGCCGATGGGCGCCGTCACGCTGCTCTCGTTCCCGCTCCTGCTGTGGATCTCGCGCTGGTTCCGGCGCAGCTCGGCGGTGGCCTACCGGCGTACCCGCGAGACGGTCGCCCTGGTGATCGTGCACTTCGTCGAGTCGCTCGGCGGCATCCGCGCCGTGCAGGCGTTCCGCCGCGAGCCTCGCAACCAGGAGATCTTCGAGGAGCTCGACCGCGACTACCGGCTGGCCAACGAGCGGGCCTTCAAGCTGGTCGCGATCTTTGCCCCCGGCATCAAGCTGATCGGCAACGTCACCATCGCGGTCGTGCTGGTGTACGGCGGCTACCGGGTGATGGGTGGCTCAACCCAGGTCGGCGTGCTGGCCGCGTTCCTGCTGTACCTGCGCCGGTTCTTCGAGCCGATGCAGGAGCTGTCGATGTTCTACAACTCGCTGCAGTCCGCCACCGCGGCGCTCGAGAAGCTGTCCGGCGTCCTCGAGGAAGCGCCCACCGTCGCCGAGCCCGAGCACCCGGTGGCCCTGCCGCGCGCGGTCGGGCGCCTCGACCTCGATGCGGTGCGGTTCGCGTACCGCGAGTCGGTCGTGCTGCCCGACCTCGACCTGCACATCCCCGCTGGCCAGACCGTCGCGCTCGTCGGGGCCACCGGTGCCGGCAAGACGACGATCGCCCGGCTGGTGGCCCGCTTCTACGACCCGGTCAGCGGCTCCGTACGCCTCGACGGGATCGACCTGACCGAGCTGACCGAGGCCGACCTGCGCCGCGCGGTCGTGATGGTGACCCAGGAGAACTTCCTGTTCGACGACTCGGTCGCCGGCAACATCCGCTTCGGCCGGCCCGGCGCCTCCGACCGTGAGGTCGAGGACGCCGCGCGTGCGATCGGGGCGCACGAGTTCATCGAGGCCCTGCCCGAGGGCTACGACACGTACGTCGGCAAGCGTGGTGGGCGGCTCTCGGCGGGTCAGCGCCAGCTCGTTGCTTTCGCGCGAGCCTTCCTGGCCCACCCCGCCGTCCTCATCCTCGACGAGGCCACGTCCTCGCTGGACATCCCCAGCGAGCGGCTCGTGCAGCGCGGGCTGCGTACGATCCTGGCCGACCGTACGGCGGTGATCATCGCGCACCGGCTGTCGACCGTGGAGATCGCCGACCGCGTGCTCGTCCTCGACGCCGGCCGCATCGTCGAGGACGGCACGCCCGCCCAGCTGGCCAGCGGTGACGGTGGCTACGGCGGCCTGCACGCAGCCTGGGCCGCCTCCCTCGTCTGAGCCGATCATCCCAGCTCAAGGAGGCTTACTCCCCCAGCCGCTCCACCGCCTGCTCGAACTGCGGAAGCTGGTCATCGAGGACCTGGCTAACAGGGCACGCCGACTTGAACGATCGACGTACTCGCGGATGGCTTGTCGGGCGACGTCTTGGACAGACCTGCCCTCCAACTCCGCTCGGCGCCTCAACGCGTCGGTCTCTTCCGTCGTCAGTCTCAAGATCACGTCCATGACTGTTGATACCACTTCTGTACCAAGCCAAGAGGAAGGCAGGGCGCGTCAGCCGTTGGTGAGGACGATCTTGCCGAACGCGTCGCCGGAGGCCAGCCGCTCGAACGCCGAGCGGGCATCCCGTAGGGCGAAGGACGAGTCGATCAACGGCCGCACGCCGGTACGCAGGCAGAAGTCCGCGAGCTCGACCAGCTCCTCGCGCGATCCCATGGTCGACCCGATGACGGAGAGCTGGAGGAAGAAGACCCGGTTCAGGTCGGCCGGCGGGTTCGCCCCCGAGGTGGCCCCGCAGATGACGATCCGGCCGCCCGGCTTCAGCGACTTGAGCGAGTGGTCCCAGGTGGCCTCGCCCACGGTCTCCATCACGGCGTCGACCCGCTCGGGCAGCCGCGTCCCCGGCTCGAACGCGGCGTCGGCTCCGAGGTCGAGAGCCCGCTCGCGCTTGGCCTCGTCGCGGCTGGTGGTCCAGACCCGGAACCCGCCGGCCTTGCCCAGCGCGATGAGGGCGGTCGCGACCCCGCCGCCGGCGCCCTGGACCAGCACGGTGTCCCCCGAGCGCAGGCCCGAGCGCGAGAAGAGCATGCGGTACGCGGTCAGCCAGGCCGTGGGCAGGCAGGCCGCCTCGGCCCAGCTGAGCCCGGCCGGCTTGGGTACGAGGTTGTGCCGCGGCACGGCGACCCGCTCGGCCAAGGTGCCGTCGTACACCTCGGACAGGAGCGATCGCCGCGGGTCGAGCGTCTCGTCGCCACCGGGAGGCGCGTCGCCGATGACCGCATGCACGATCACCTCGCGCCCGTCCTCGTCGATCCCGGCCGCGTCGGCTCCAAGGATGATCGGCAGCCGGTCCGGCGAGATGCCGACGCCCTTGAGCGTCCACAGGTCGTGATGGTTCAGCGCCGCCGCACGTACCTCGACGGTCACCCAGCCCTCGGGTGGTGTCGGGTCGGGTCGCTCCCCGAGCCCGAGACCCGAGAGCGGGTCGTCCTTGTCGATCCGGTCAGCGGTCACGGCGAACATGGCGCCAACCTATCGGGACGCTGCTCGGGTCAGACTCAGGGCCGGTTGCAGCCTCGGATGGGTCTGACACGAACCCGAGCGCGACGCCGTTCAGCGGCGCGCGACGCCTTCGGCGCGAGCGGCGGCAGCGACGGCGGCCGCCACCGACGGCGCCACCATCGGGTCGAAGACGCTCGGGATCACGTGGTCCGCGGACAGCGAGTCACCGACGACGTCGGCCAGCGCCTTGGCGGCCGCGACCTTCATCCCCTCGGTGATCCGGGTGGCGCGTACCGACAGGGCACCCTTGAACACCCCGGGGAAGGCCAGCACGTTGTTGATCTGGTTCGGGAAGTCGCTGCGACCGGTGGCCACGACCCGGGCGTAGCGCCGGGCGACGACCGGGTGGACCTCGGGCTCGGGGTTGGCCAGGGCGAAGACGATCCCGCCGGGAGCCATCGACGCCACCGCCTCCTCGGAGACGGTGCCAGCCGACACCCCGACGAACACGTCGGCCCCGGCGAGCGCCTCCTCGATGCTGCCGGTCAGGCCGGTGCGGTTGGTGCTCCCGACTAGCTCGAGCTTCGTGCCGGTCAGGTCCCCGCGACCCGCGTGGATGATGCCCTTGCTGTCGCCCACCGCGATGTCACCGATGCCCGCCTCGAGGATGATGCGGCTCACCGCGACACCCGCAGCGCCCGCGCCGGAGACGACGACCCGAAGGTCTGCGAGGTCACGGCCGATGACCCGGGCCGCGTTGCGCAGCGCCGCGAGCACGACGATAGCGGTGCCGTGCTGGTCGTCGTGGAAGACCGGGATGTCGAGGAGATCCTGCAGCCGGCGCTCGATCTCGAAGCACCGCGGTGCGCTGATGTCCTCGAGGTTGATGCCGCCGAACGACGGCGCGATGCGCTGGACGGTCTCGATGATCTCGTCGGGGTCGCGGGTCGACAGGCAGATGGGTACGGCGTCGACGCCTCCGAACTCCTTGAACAGCAACGCCTTGCCCTCCATCACAGGCAGGGCCGCAGCGGGGCCGAGGTCACCCAGCCCGAGGACCGCCGTGCCGTCCGTGACGACCGCGACGAGGTTGGAGCGCCAGGTGTAGTCGTCGGCCAGCGACTCGTCGACCGCGATCGCTGAGCTGACCCGCCCCACACCGGGGGTGTACGCCAGCGCGAGGCCCTCGTCGTCCCGGACTCGTACGGTCGGCCGGATCTCGATCTTGCCCCCCCTGTGCAGGGGGAAGGCTGGGTCGAGGTCGTACGGCGTCGTCGGCACAGTTTCAGTCTGGCACGCGAGGGCCACTGCGGCTGTGCCAGATCGGCCATAGTCGGGTCAGCACCACTGCCTTCACGTCCTGGTCGGGGATCGCGCCGACGGCCCAGGAGTCAACACCCTCGGCGGGGTTGTCGCGCTCGACCCACCAACCCTCCGGCTCGCGGCGCAGCGCCCGCTTGACGGCAACGGTGCCGTCGGGCAGCCGGACCACCACCAACGCGCCGGGGGTCGGCACGGCGTCGTACCGGACCAGCAGCCGGTCCCCCTCCCGCAGGGTCGGCTGCATCGAGCGGCCGCGGACGACCGCCATCCCGACGCGCATGCTCGCCGATGACCGCACGGGGGTAGTGTCCCGGAGTAACCCCAATCGCACGTCAACAGCCAGTACAAGAAGGAAGGGAACGCGATGCGCATGTTCGCCCCCACAATCACGGTGAGTGCCCACTGCGACCTCCCGTGCGGCGTCTACGACCCGGCCCAGGCCAAGATCGAGGCGCAGTCGGTCAAGGCGTGCATGGAGAAGTACCACGGAAGCGACGACCACGACTTCAAGGCCCGCGCCGTCTCCATCAAGGAGGAGCGGTCCGACCTGGTCAAGCACCACCTCTGGGTGCTCTGGACCGACTACTTCAAGCCGGCGCACTTCGAGAAGTACCCGCAGCTCAACACCCTCTTCAACGAGGCCACCAAGCTCGCGGGCGCCGGCGGCACCAAGGGCTCGACCGACGTCGCCGTGGCGGACAACCTGCTGAGCAAGATCGACGAGATCGCCGAGATCTTCTGGGAGACCAAGAAGGCCTGAGGCACTCCCCCGCAAGGCTCAGACGTACCAACGGGCAGACTGGTCGGCCTATGACCAGTCTGCCCGCGTCTGTCGTCCTCGTACGGCACGGCGCCACCGCGTGGAGCACCGCCCGCCGTCACACCGGCCGTACCGACGTCCCGCTCTCGCCCGACGGTGAGCGTCAGGCCGCGGCCCTGGTCCCGATGATGGCCAGGTTGGTCGGTCACGGACCGATCGCCGTCCTGTCCAGCCCGCTGGAGCGCGCCTGGCGGACCGCGGAGCTGGCAGGGCTGACCCCGTACAAGCTCGATGACGACCTGGTCGAGTGGGACTACGGCGACTACGAGGGACTGACCACGCCGCAGATCCGGGAGCAGGTGCCCGGCTGGACCGTGTTCAACGCCCCCTGCCCTGGCGGGGAGACGGCGGACGAGGTGGCCGCGCGCTGCGACCGGGTGCTCGGCCGGATCGCCGCCGACGTCGAGGCCGCTGCGATGGACCCAGCCGCCTCGGACCCCGCGGCACCGGTCACGACCGTCGTCGTCGCCCACTCGCACCTGCTGCGGTCGCTGGCCGCCCGATGGCTCGGCCAGCCGGTCGCCGACGGAGGCCTGCTCGAGCTCGGCGTGGCCGCCACCTGCGTTCTCGGGTACGAGCACGGCTTCCCGACTCTGCGGCACTGGAACCTGTCGAACCCGCTCGTCGACGACCCCTTCTCCTAGGAGCAGCCGCTGTGGGCACCATCCGCGCGATCCGGCCCGACGAGGTCGACGAGCTGTTCGCGATGATCTGCGAGCTGGCCGAGTACGAGAAGTCGCTGGCGCACGTCGAGTCGACGGCCGAGGACTTCCGCGTCGCGCTGTTCGGCCCCGACCCGCAGCTGTTCGGCCTGGTGGTCGATGACGAGAGCGGTCTCGGCGGGTTCGCCGTCTGGTACGTCAACTTCTCCACCTGGAGCGGCAAGCACGGCATCTACCTCGAGGACCTGTACGTACGACCGCACCTGCGCGGCCACGGCTACGGCAAGGCCCTGCTGGCCGAGCTGGCCCGGATCGCCGTGGACCGTGGCTACGCGCGGGTGGAGTGGTGGGTACTCGACTGGAACGAGCCGGCGATCAGCTTCTACCGCTCGATCGACGCGATGTCGATGGACGAGTGGACGGTGAACCGGCTGACCGGCGAGGCGCTGCATCGTGCGGCGGAGGGCTGGCCGGCCGGCTGACGCACTTGTAGCCTCCCTGTCACATTCGCGTATTACGCTAGAGGTTCCGGGGAGGCCAACAGGAAGACTGATCGATGAGCCTGCAGGACCGAACGCGCAGCCGCACCGAAGATCTCGAGCCGGACGCCGACCACCTGCTCGACCGGCAGGACGTGGTGGAGCTCCGGCTGCCGGCCGACTCCGCCTACCTCTCGGTCCTGCGTACGGCCACCGCCGGCCTGGCCGCCCGGCTCGACTTCACCCTCGACGAGATCGAGGACCTGCGCATCGCCGTCGACGAGGCCTGTGCCCTGCTCCTGCCGGACGCCCTCGAGGACCACCCCCTGGTCTGCCGCTTCACCCTTCACGAGGACTGCCTCGAGGTCAGCGTCCAGGCCCGTACGCGTACGGGTCGGACCCCCGGCCGCGACTCGTTCGCCTGGACCGTTCTGACCGCCCTGGCCGGCGAGGTCGACGCCTCGGCGACCCCGGACGGCACGGTCACGCTGACCCTTCGCAAGCAGCGCGGAGGGCAGGGCGAAGCGTGAGCAGCTCGCACGACACGGTTACCAACGACCGCAGCGCCACTCGCGCGCGGTCGCAAGACCTGTTCGCCCAGCTCCGGTCCGACGACGAGTCCGCCCAGGACCGCCAGGCGGCACGTGACGCACTCGTACGCCTGCACCTCCCGCTGGTCGAGCACCTCGCCCGCCGGTTCGCCGGCCGGGGTGAGCCGCTCGACGACCTGGTGCAGGTCGGGACGATCGGCCTGATCAAGTCCGTCGACCGGTTCGACCTTGAGCGCGGGGTCGAGTTCTCGACGTACGCGACGCCCACGATCGTGGGAGAGATCAAGCGGCACTTCCGGGACAAGGGCTGGGCGGTACGAGTCCCCCGGCGGCTGCAGGAGCTGCGGCTGACGCTGATCAATGCCACCGAGGAGCTCTCGCACTCCCTCGGCCGGGCCCCAACGGTCGCGGAGCTCGCGGCCAAGATCGGGGCCTCCGAGGAGGACGTGCTCGAGGGCTTGGAGTCCGCGAACGCCTACAGCACGCTCTCGCTCGACGCTGGAGCCGACTCGACCGACGGGCCTGGCGCCGTCCTCGACACCCTCGGCGTCGACGACGAGGCCCTCGAAGGTGTCGTCTACCGCGAGTCGCTGCGGCCGTTGCTCGCCCGGCTGGCCCCCCGCGAGCGTCAGATCCTGATGCTGCGCTTCTTCCGCAACATGACGCAGTCCCAGATCGCGGAGGAGATCGGCATCTCGCAGATGCACGTCTCACGGCTGCTGGCCAAGACGCTCACCGACCTGCGGGCCGACCTGGTCGACCAGGTCGACCAGTAGGCCCGACTCAGTCGGTGCCGACCAGCAACCGGGTCACCGGCGGCGAGAGCACGGCGCCGAGCACCACGACAGCCACCACCACGAGTACGACCCCGGCCGGGCGCCCGGCGCCCTTCACGAGAGGGATCCCCACCGCCAGCAGCAACAGCTCGGTGACCACGACCGGCGAGCGCGCCCACCGCCGACCCTCCCAGAGCCCCCGCGCCGCAAGGCCGAGGCCGGCACCCCAGGCCAGGAGCAGCACCGCCAGCAGCCCGGCGCCGAGCAGCGTCGTACGGTCCCCGCGCACCGCCTGCACGAGCACGACGAGCGCGTAGCCCACGAAGGCCGCCGCCTGCAGGAGCAGCAGCCCGACGGCGACCAGGAGCGGCCTCGGCCGGGTCGTGTCGGTCACGGTGCTGACCTTACTGTCGCCTCCCCTACCCTTGACCTCCATGCGAGCGCTGCTGGTCGTCAACCCCAAGGCCACCACCACGACTGCGCGCAGCCGCGACGTCCTGGTGCACGCCCTCTCGGCCGACCTCGACGTCGAGGTGGTCGAGACCACGCAGCGAGGACACGCCATCGAGGTCGGCCGCCGCGCTGCCAAGGAAGGCCATGACCTGCTGATCGCGCTGGGTGGCGACGGCACCGTCAACGAGGCCGTGAACGGCCTGCTGGAGAACGGCCCGAGCCCGGACGGACCCGCGCTGGCCGTCGTCCCCGGCGGCAGCACGAACGTCTTCGCCCGCGCGCTCGGCATGCCCAACGATCCGGTCGAGGCGACCGGGCAGCTGCTGGATGCACTGCGCGAGGGACGGCGCCGGTCGGTCGGGCTGGCGACCGCCGACGGCCGTTGGTTCACCTTCTGCGCCGGGATCGGCCTGGACGCCGAGGTCGTCGGCGAGGTCGAACATCGCCGGGCCCGCGGCAGCCGCGCCAGCGGAGCGCTGTTCCTGCGCTCGGCCCTGGCCAAGTTCTACCGCGAGACCGAGCGGGAGGACCCGGGCCTGACCCTCGCGATCCCCGGCGAAGCGCCGATCGAGGGGGTGTTCCTAGTGATCATCCAGAACACCGCACCCTGGACGTACCTCGGCACCCTCCCGATCCACGCCTGCCCGGACGCCTCGTTCGACACCGGTCTCGACGCCTTCGGGCTGCTCCGGCTTCGTACCCTCTCGACCGTCCGGCACGTCGGCCAGCTGCTGGCGCCGGGCTCGCGCCCCAAGGGTCGCGACGTCATCGACCGGCACGATCTCACCGAGATGACGGTCTGGGCGAGGCGGCCCACGGCGGTCCAGCTCGACGGCGAGCCGATCGGCGAACGGGTCAGCGTCCATTTCGTCGCGCACCCGGCCGCGCTCTCAGTGGTCGTCTAGGAGGTCGTCTAGGAGGTCGTCTGGGAGGTCGTCTAGGAGGTCGTCTAGGGCTCCTCACAGGCACGTGTGACGCAGCCCACGGCCAACAAGGTGAAGTTTTGGTCACGAATCCCTTGTGCCCGGGCCCCGGCTTTGCGAGGCTTCGTGCACCGCGAGGAACAACCTCCCCCCTTCATCCGTTCTCAAGCGGTAGACACCGCGCAGACCCGGGCCGGAATCCGGCTCGCAATCTGCGAGATGCCTAGTGAAAGGCTTCACAAGCGACTATCGGCTCGTACTGAGCCGCCCGGGACGGCCCACCCCGCCGACCCGGCCGAGGACAGGAAAGGCGCAGTATGGACTGGCGTCACCATTCCGCGTGCCGCGACGAAGACCCCGAGCTGTTCTTCCCGATCGGGAACACCGGGCCGGCACTGCTCCAGATCGAAGAGGCGAAGGTCATCTGCCGACGCTGTGACGTGCGCGAAGCATGCCTTTCCTGGGCCCTGGAGTCCGGGCAGGACCACGGCGTCTGGGGCGGTATGTCCGAGGACGAGCGGCGCGCGCTGAAGCGGCGCACCGCACGCGCCCGGGCCCGCATGGGCTGAGTCGATCGGCTCCGCTCCAGCACAGAGCACAGAGCACAGAGCACGGAGAAGCCCGGCCCACCTCCAGGGGGCCGGGCTTCTTGGTGCCTGGCGCGCTGACCGCGAACGAGGCGAGCTGGTCAGTCCGCGACCGAGATCTCGATAGCCGCCCGGGTGCCACCCTCGGGCCGGCGTTCCACCACAAGCCGGCCAGCGAGCTCGCCCTCGACGAGGGTGCGCACGATCTGCAGCCCCAGCCGGCTGGACGTCGTCGGGTCGAACCCCTCCGGCACACCCGCGCCGTCGTCAAGCACCTCGACCCGCAACCGGGAGCCCTCGCGGTCGGCCACCACGGTGACCGAGCCGGTGGACCCGGACAGGCCGTGCTCGACGGCGTTCTGGACCAGCTCGGACAGGACCACCGCGAGGGTCGTCGCGACCTCGGCAGGTACGACGCCGAAAGTGCCCTCGCGCAAGGGCCGTACCCCGCCCTCGGAGCTCGACACCTCTCCCACCATCGACAGGACCCGGTCGGCCACCTGGTCGAACGGCACGGCCTCGTCCGGGGTCGTCGACAGCAGCTCGTGGACAAGGGCAATGGACCCCACCCGGCGAACCGCCTCCTCGAGGGCGTCCCTGGCCTCGGGCAGCTCGGACCTGCGCGCCTGGAGCCGGAGCAGGGCGGCCACCGTCTGCAGGTTGTTCTTGACCCGGTGGTGGATCTCGCGGATGGTCGCGTCCTTGGTCAGCAGCTCGCGCTCACGCCGCCTCAGCTCGGTCACGTCGCGGACCAGGACGACGCCACCCACGCGGACGCCGGCGGCGATGACCGGGATCGCCCGCAGCTGGACGATCGTGCCCTTGCCCTCGACCTCGACGCCCCGGGCGGTACGTCCGCCCGCGACAGCGACGAGGTCCTCGTCGACCGGGCCGCGGCGGGGGACGAGCTGGCGGGTCACCGAGTCGAGCCGGCTCCCCGTGAGGTCCGCGGCCAGCCCGAGCCGCCGGTACGCCGAGAGCGCGTTGGGGCTCGCGTACGTCACCGTGCCGTCGACGTCGAGCCGGACCAGCCCGTCACCGGCACGCGGCGAGGAGTCGAGCCCCTCGAGGCCGCCGGGGAACGGGAAGCTGCCCTCGGCCACCATCCGCGCCAGCTGGTCGGCCACCTCGACGTACGCCGTCTCGAGCCGCCCCCGGGTCCGCGACATCGCCGGATCGGCGTGCCTGGCCACGACGGCCACCACCCGGCCCTCGTCGCCTCGGACCGGCAGCGCCTCGGCGGGGGCCAGCGCGTGCTCGGTACGGCTGCGTACGACCTTCCCGAGCTCGAGGGCCTCGTCCAGGAGCGGCCGCCGGCCCCGCGGCAGGAAGGTCCCCACCAGGTCGTCGGCGAAGACGGTGGCGCCTGTGGTCGGCCTCATCTGGGCCCCCGCCACGTAGCCCGAGCCGTTCCAGGTGGGCAGCCACAGGACCAGGTCGGAGAACGCGAGATCGGCAAGCAGCTGCCAGTCGGCGAGGAGAAGGTGCAGCCGGTCGAGGTCAGCCTCGGTCAGGTCGGTGTGCCGCTCGGTGACGTCGTTCAGACTGGGCACGCCTGGCAGGTTACGGCGTCCGGCGCCGCTCGCACCGGACCGGCCAGCCAAGACATGCCAGGATCGTCGGTTGTGACCCCTTCGGACCCCTTCGGCTGGCTGACCGCTCGCGCCCACGACCGGGTGCAGGCCGGCCTGCGTCGAGGGATCGTCCTCCGCGCTCACGACGACACCCGGCTCGACCTGGCGTCCAACGACTACCTCGGGCTGAGCCGGGACCCACGGGTGCTGGCCGGTGCTGCAGCAGCCCTGCGCACGTGGGGAGCGGGGTCGACGGGGTCCCGCCTCGTGACCGGCTCCACCGAGCTGCACGCCGAGCTCGAGCAGGCGCTCGCGAGGCTGATGGGCCAGCCGCAGGCCCTGGTGTTCTCGTCCGGCTACCTCGCCAACCTTGGCGCCGTCGTGGCCCTGTCCGGACCCGGCGCGCTCGTCGTCTCAGACGCACACAACCACGCGTCCATCATCGACGCCTGCCGGCTCTCCCGGGCCCGGGTGGTCGTCGTCCCGCACCTCGACGTCGACGCTGTCGCCGCCACTCTGCACGGACGCAGCGAGGAGCGTGCCCTGGTAGCCACCGACGCCGTCTTCTCGGTGGACGGTGAGGCAGCGCACCTGGCTGCCCTCGCAGCGGTGTGCGCCGACGCCGACGCCGGGCTGGTCGTCGACGAGGCGCACGCCCTCGGCGTGGTCGGGCCCGGTGGGGCGGGCGCCAGCGCGGCCGCGGGCCTGGCCGGCTGCCCCGGAGTCGTGGTCACGGCGACGCTCTCCAAGTCGCTCGGCGCGCAGGGCGGAGCGGTGCTCGGGTCGGCCGAGGTGATCGCCCACCTCGTCGACTCGGCTCGGCCCTTCATCTTCGACACCGGCCTGGCGCCGTCCAGCGCGGGTGCCGCGCTGGCCGCTCTGCAGGTGCTCCAGGCCGACCCGTCACTGCCCTCACGGGCGCGGCGGCGCGCGTCGGAGCTGCGTGACGCGGCCGTCGCGGCCGGCTTCGACGTCAACGACCCGGCGGCGGCGGTCCTCGGCGTACGAATGGGCGCCCCCGAGAAGGCTCTACGTGCCGCCGCCGGCATGGCTGCCCACGGCGTACGCGTGGGGTGTTTCCGTCCTCCGTCGGTACCCGACGGCGTCTCCAGGCTCCGGCTGACCGCCCGCGCGGACCTGACCGACAGCGACGTCGAGCTCGCCGGCCGCGCCCTCAGGGCTGCGGCCGCCCGGCCGGGTGGGGATCGGTGGTGAGCTGGCTCAGGCTGCGTCGAGCTGACGCAGGTGACCGCGCTTGTCGATGACGGCGGCAGCGGTGCCCACCGGCTCGAACGGGCCGGAGCCGTAGTAGACGACGAGCTCCACGAAGAAGCCGTCGGGGATGGGTTGCACGTCGATGTGCGTGTTGACTGACTCGTCGGACACAGCCGCCCAATCCTGGGCGATGTGGGTCGCCTGCTCGTGGGTGATGGTGCGATCGGATGTCTTGGACATCTGGAACAGCGCCTCTCGGTCGCACGCCTGCCGCCCGAGACTGGTGCCCCGGTAAAGGATTGCGGTTGACGTCGCTCTGCAAGGATCGGCTATCTGGCGCGGCGAATGGACCCAACCCGCGCTGGTTGGCGAAGAATTCACGTGCGTGTAACGGTGATCCTCGTCACTGCCCGCGGATCCGACAGGTCAGCTACCAGGTCAGCTACCAGGTCAGCTACGGGTCAGTTACCAGGTCTCGGTCACCTTGGACAGGCCCCGTGGTGCGTCGGGGTCGAGGCCCCGGGCGATGGCGATCTCCAGTGCCAGCCACTGCAGCGGCACGATGTCGATGATCGGGTGGACCTCCTCGGCGATCCCGTCCGGAAGCCGGATGGAGCGGGCGCCGGGGACCAGCGCCTGCCCTCCCGCGACGAGCAGCAGGTCAGCCCCACTCGCGAGGACGCGTTGCAGCACCGGCTTCATCGCCGTCGCTCCGACACCGTCAGGTACCACGGCAATCACCGGGTACTGCGGGTCGATCATCGCCAACGGACCGTGCAGCAGGTCAGCGCCCGAGAACGCGTTGGCCGCGAGGTACCCGGTCTCCATCAGCTTGATCGCGGCCTCGCGCGCCGTCGGGTACGAGTACCCGCGGCCGGTCAGCACCATCCGCGACGCGAACCGGTACAGCTGGGCGACATCAGCGACCTCCGGACGGCGAGCGACCAGGGTCTCGGCTGCGTAAGGCAGACCTCGCGTGGCCGACCCGTCGCCGCCGGCCCAGGCATCGATCGTGAGGTACAGGGCGAGGAGCTCGGCGCTGTACGACTTGGTCGCCGCCACGGCACGCTCGGAACCGGCGCGGATGTCGAGGTGCAGCTCGGCCGCGGCGGCCAGGCCGGACTCGGGGGCGTTGGTCACCGCCAGCGTCGTCGCACCGCACGAGCGCGCGACCGCAATCGTCTCCACGAGGTCCGGGCTGCCCCCCGACTGGCTCACGGCGATGACGAGGGAGTCCTCCAGCCGGGGCCGGGCACCGTACGCCGTCATGGTCGACGGGGACGCGAGACCGCAGGGCAGGCCAAGCCGGACCTCCAGCAGGTACTTCGCATACAGCGCCGCATGGTCGCTCGTCCCGCGCGCAGCCAGCACGACGAAACGGGGGTTGCGCTCGGCGAGCACCTTGGCGATCGCCCGCGCGTCGGACTGCCCCTCGTCGAGCAGTCTCTGGAGCACGTCGGGCTGGTCGGCGATCTCAGCGGCCATGAGCGAACCTGGGACTGACACGTCGACACTCCTGCTTGACTTGGGAGGGGTAGTGAGATTGGTTTAGACCAATAGTCCGAACGTGCCACAGCCGCGGCGCCTCGTCAAGCACACGACCGAGTACGTCCCCCCGAGGAGCCCGATGCAGGACCTGCGAGCCCCACGAGAGCCGAGGTACTACCCGCTCAAGCGGCACCTGACCGACCTGGCCCGCTCCCTTGAAGCCGGGGCCGCCCTGCCCACCGAGCGGGTGCTGGCCGCGGAGTTCGAGACCTCGCGAACGACGGTCCGCCAGGCGATGCTCGAGCTGGTCGTCGAGGGACGGCTCGAGCGGGTGCAGGGGCGGGGGACCTTCGTGGCCAGGCCCAAGGTCGCTCAGCGCCTGGAGCTGACGTCGTACACCGAGGACATGCGCGCGCAAGGGCTCGAGCCCACCTCGCGCCTGCTCACCCTCGAGGTCGTCCCGGCGAGCACGGTCGAGCACGCGGCCGACGTCGCCGAGCGACTGGCTATCACGCCGAGCGCGCGGGTCGTCCGACTGGTCCGGCTGCGCCTGGTGGACGGCGAGCCGATGGCCATCGAGCGGACGTACCTGTCGGCCGCCCGCTTCCCCCGGCTGCGGCAGCACCTGACCCGGCTGGGATCCCTCTACGCCACTCTCGACGAGGTCTACGGCGCACGCCTCAAGGAGGCGGACGAGACCATCGAGACCGCGCTGGCCAGCCCCGAGGAGGCCGCGCTGCTCGGCGTCGACACCGGGCTCGCGCTGCTCCTGCTGTCCCGGCACAGCTTCGACCTCGACGGCCGGCCGGTCGAGTGGGGCCGCTCGGTCTATCGCGGCGACCGGTTCAAGTTCGTGGCCCATCTGCGCCACCAGCCGCGGCGGAGGTGATCTCGGTGACGCCCGTGACGCCCGTGACGCCCGTGACGCCTGTGACGCCCAAGGGGGTGCTCATGGTCACGGGTACCGGTACCGGCGTCGGCAAGACCGTGACCACCGCCGCCATCGCCGCGCTCGCGGTCGCGGCCGGGCAACCGGTCTCGGTCGTCAAGCCGGCCCAGACCGGGCTGCTCGCCGGCGCGCCTGGTGACGTCGACGACGTACGCCGGCTGGCCGGGCTGGACGCCGCCGACGTCCATGAGGTGGTCCGCTACCCCGACCCGCTGGCCCCTGCGGCTGCGGCCCGGCTCTCGGGGCTGCCGACGCTCGACCTCGCCGCCTGCGCCGCGCTCGTCTCGGACCTCGCAGGGAGGGGCGGGCTGGTCCTCGTGGAAGGCGCCGGGGGCCTGCTCGTACGCTTCGACGACACCGGGAACGACCGCAGGGGCAGCACCCTCGCGGACCTCGCCACCGCCCTGCGCGCGCCGGTCCTCCTCGTCGCCGACCCCGGTCTCGGGACGCTCAACCAGACCGCCCTCACCCTCGAAGCCCTCGCCGCGCGCGGGCTGGAGCTCGCCGGTGTCGTCCTCGGCTGCTGGCCAGCGGCGCCGGACCTGGCCTGCCGTACCAACATCGCGGACCTGGAGCGGCTCACTGGTCGACCGTTGGCGGGGGCCCTGCCGGCCGGGCTGGGCGACCTCGACGCACCGGCTTTCCTCGCCGCCGTACGGTCGGCGGTGGGGCCGGGGCTCGGCGGCGACTTCGATGCGGCAGACTTCGGCCGAAGGCACACCGCCGACCGTTGAGGAGCACCCCCCATGACCGAGACCCGCGTCGCCTCCGACGTGCTGACGCGAGCGCGGACCACCGTGCTCGGGCAAGGGCTTGGGCTCGACGAGGCATCGGTGCTCGAGGTGCTGATGCTGCCCGACGACCGGATCGAGGAGCTGCTTGCCCTCGCCCACGAGGTACGGATGCGGTGGTGCGGCCCCGAGGTCGAGGTCGAGGGCATCGTCTCGGTCAAGACCGGCGGGTGCCCGGAGGACTGCCACTTCTGCTCGCAGTCCGGGCTGTTCTCGTCCCCCGTACGCGCCGCCTGGCTCGACATCCCCTCGCTGGTCGCCGCTGCAGTGGAGACCGCTGCCGCCGGGGCGACCGAGTTCTGCATAGTGGCGGCCGTCCGTGGCCCGGACCAGCGCCTGATGGCGCAGATGCGCGAAGGCGTCGCAGCAATCCACGCAGCGGTCGACATCCAGGTTGCGGCCTCGCTCGGCATGCTCACCCAGCAGCAGGTCGACGACCTCGCCGAGATGGGCGTGCACCGCTACAACCACAACCTGGAGACCGCGCGCTCGTACTTCCCGCAGGTGGTGACCACGCACACCTGGGAGGAGCGCTGGTCGACGCTGGAGATGGTCGCGGCGGCGGGCATGGAGGTCTGCTGCGGCGGCATTGTCGGCATGGGCGAGACCGTCGAGCAGCGGGCCGAGTTCGCCGCCCAGCTGGGGGCGCTGGCGCCGCACGAGGTCCCGCTCAACTTCCTCAACCCGCGGCCCGGTACCCCCTTCGGCGACCTGCCCGTCATGGACTCGCGCGACGCCCTGCGTACGATCGCCGCCTTCCGGCTGGCCCTGCCCCGGACGATCCTGCGCTTCGCCGGCGGCCGCGAGATCACCCTGGGCGACCTGGGTACTCGCGACGGACTGCTCGGCGGGGTCAACGCCGTCATCGTCGGCAACTACCTCACCACCCTCGGCCGCCCCGCCACCGCAGACCTCGCGCTGCTCGCCGAGCTCAGCATGCCCATCAAGGCGCTCAGCACCACACTCTGATCCTGCAGCGCCGCAAGTCGTGTCGGTTGTTGTCGCTAGGACAACAACAATCGACACGACCCAGCCCAGCCGCGGGCGGCCAGTGCCCGGGCCATCACGCCGGCGACTCGTTCGGGCTGCTCGCGGAGGGCGAACGCGGGAAATCTCAGCAAGGCTTCGCCCGCTATCGTGTGGTCGTTGAGGCGGCGGAGGTCCGCCCACCAGGCCTCGACGTCCATGTGCCAGAGCCCATCGACCTCGACCACCAGCCCGTACGCGTCGAAGTAGATGTCCAGCCACCGGGCGCGGCCGTCCCCGTCCGTACGCCGGGCCTGCCGATCCGGGAGCGGCAACCCGTACCGGCGGCACAACCTGATCGCATCGAGCTCCCCCACGGCGTGGGAGCCAAGGATGACGTCGTCCATGGTCGCCACGAGCAGTCGTCGCCGCCGGATCCCGCCCAGACGTTCGACGACCTCAAGCAGGTCGACGCCGCGGACCAGGCGTTGCTGGACACCCGCCGCCACGACAGCCCGTGCCTCGTCGTCGGTCCTTGCCCAGGAGGCAGCATCGACGAGCGAGCGCGCAAGCCTGGTCCGTCGGGGGGTACGACTGGGATGCACGTCGGCGCTATCGAGGAACCGGGACCGCCGAAGCGTGCCGCTCGGAGCGACGCGCTTGCGGCCGGGGGGTAGCAGGATCTCCGTGGGCGATGGGCGGACTCCCAATGGCAGCATGAATCCGTCCAGAGCAGCGGCGGCGGCCCCAGCCAGCACGGCGTCCGGCCCACACGCGAGCAGCGCCACCCACGTCCGCTGCAAAGGCGAAAGCGGGCCACCATGTGACACGAGTACGCCTCTGACCGGCTGCTGCCAACGGCCGCTCTCGACCAGCCAGCGAGCACGGCTTGGACCGAGCACGGTCACGGCCTGACGTCGCGACAGCACTCCCGACTGCGTAATGAGCAGAGCCTCCGCCTCCGCTGACAGCGTGCGCACGAGGCCAGCCTGGCGCGGACGCGGGCCTAGGTACGGTGCGAGATTCGCTGCTGTGGATGACAGCACGGCTGTGGATGGAGTCCCCGTCGAAAGAGGTGTCGATCTTGGCGGTCAGGACAGCAACAACCGACATGAGCAAGGCGAGAGCAGACCCTTTGATCGCCGGGTAGGTTCGGCGGGTGGACCAGCAGCGGATCGAGGGGCACGGCGGCGAGCTGGCGGTCGCGGTCGCCAGGGCCCATGGCGTCGAGGCGATGTTCACCCTGTCCGGAGCCCACGTCTTCCCCCTGTACGACGGGGCGGTCAAGGCCGACCCGCCGATGCCGCTGATCGACGTACGCCACGAGCAGACCGCGGTGTTCGCCGCCGAGGCGACCGCGAAGCTCACCAGGCGGCCTGGCCTGGCCGTCCTGACCGCCGGGCCCGGCGTCACCAACGGCGTCTCGGCGGTCACCAGCGCCCACTTCAACGGCGTACCCGTGGTGGTGCTCGGCGGTCGCGCTCCCGAGTTCAGGTGGGGCACTGGCGCGCTGCAGGAGCTCGACCACCCGCCGATCCTCGCGCCGGTCACCAAGAGCTCGGCCACGGTACGTACGGTCGCCCAGACGGTGCCCATGGTCGACGAGGCCTTCCACCTGGCGACCTCGCCGCACCGGGGCCCGGTCTTCCTCGACTTCCCGATGGATCAGCTGTACAGCCGGACCGAGGCCGTCGTCCCGCAGGTCACCCGACCGACCGGCGCCGTACCCGACCCCGACGAGCTGGCCGTGATCGCCGTGCTGCTGGCCGAGGCGAGCCACCCTGTTCTCGTCTTGGGCTCCGACGTCTGGACCGACGGGGCCGAGGCCGCAGCCGTCCGGCTCGCCGAGTCGCTGGGCCTCCCGGTGATCACCAACGGCATGGGCCGGGGCATCCTGCCTGGCAGCCACCCGCTCCTGGTGACCCGTGCCAGGGGACGCGCGTTCGGCGGCGCCGACCTGGTCGTCGTGGTGGGGACCCCGCTGGACTTCCGCCTCGGCTACGGCGTCTTCGGCGGCAAGGACGGCGCGGCTCCGGCGAAGGTCGTCCACCTGGCCGACTCCCCCGGTCAGCTCGCCGCGCACGCCACGCTGGCCGCCTCGGCCTCGGGCGACCTGACCCTCGTCCTCGACGGCGTCGCGGCGGCCTGGGAGCAGCTCCTGCGGCGGCCCGACTACATGCCCTGGACGGCCGGCCTGCGCGCGCAGGCCGAGGCCGCCGCTGCCGACGACGGTGCGCTGCTGGGCAGCGACAGCGACCCGATCCACCCGGCCCGCGTCTACGGCGAGCTGATCCCGCGGCTGGCCGACGACGCGATCGTCATCGGCGACGGCGGGGACTTCGTGTCCTTCGCGGGCCGCTTCGTCGAACCGCGCCACCCCGGGGGCTGGCTGGACCCCGGACCGTACGGGTGCCTCGGCACGGGCCTGGGCTACTCGATCGCGGCCCGGCTGGCCCGGCCCTCGGCCCAGGTCGTGCTCCTGCTCGGCGACGGCGCCGCCGGTTTCTCGCTGATGGACGTCGACAGCCTGGTCCGGCAGCACCTCGCCGTCGTCATCGTGGTGGGGAACAACGGGATGTGGGGCCTGGAGAAGCACCCGATGCAGTTCCTCTACGGGTACGACGTCGCCGCCGAGCTGAGCCAGGAGACGCGCTACGACGACGTGGTCCGAGCCCTGGGCGGCGGCGGCGAGACGGTGTCCCGACCGGCCGACCTGGGCGCGGCGCTGGACCGTGGGTTCGCGGCCGGCGTCCCGTACCTGGTCAACGTCAAGACCGACCCGGCGGTCGCCTACCCGCGGACCACGACCGGTGTCTGAGGTCCGCCGCGCCCGCCAGCAGGAGTACGAGGCGATCGGCGAGCTCACGGTCCTGGCGTACCGCAGCGGTGGGGTGCTGGTCGACGACGACGGCTACGCCACGACCCTCGCGGACGTCTCCGGCCGCGCCGCCCTGGCCGAGGTGTACGTGCTGCTCGACGACGGCAACAGCATCGTCGGGACCGTCACCCTCAGCCCGCACGGGACCGCGTACGCGCAGGTGAGCCGGCCCGGTGACCTCGAGTTCCGGATGCTCGCCGTCGCTCCCGAGGCCGCCGGACGCGGGTACGGCAGCAGGCTGGTCGCGTTCTGCGCCGAGCAGGGCCGGGCCCGCGGTCACCAGGCGCTGGCGATCTGCGTCATCGACACGAACACCTCGGCACTGCGGCTGTACGACCACCTCGGCTTCGTCCGGCAGCCCGACCGCGACGTCGAGCCGGCGCCCGGCATCCGGCTGCTGGTACTGACGCGCGAGCTGTGAGGCGCCCGCGCCGTTACGAGGACGAGGACGGCGCCGGCGGCGGCGCCACGCGCTGCATGAACCGCTCCCGCCCCACCACCACGCGCGTAACCGTCGCCGTCGCCACGAGCCGACCCGCGGCGTCCTGCGCAGAGACCGAGAGCCGCCGCAGCCGCCCGTCCGCGTACGACGGCTCGCAGGTCACGACGACGGTCGCGCCCACCGGCAGCGCCTCCAGGTGCTCCAGCTCGACCCGGGTGCCCACCGAGGTCTCGTCGACGCCGAGCAGGGGAGCCAGCGTGGCCACGGTCGCCTGCTCCATCCAGGCCAGGAGCCGGGGCGTACCCAGGACCGCCAGGTCGCCGCTGCCAAGGGCCGCGGCCGTGTCCTGGGCGGTCACCGTGAACCTCAGCTGGGCCATCCAGATAGGTTACTGGCGTGTACTGCGACCACTGCGGCCAGAGCCTGGCCGGACCCGGCGAGCACCCGGCCTGCGCACGGGCGCGCACCCTGGAACCGCCGAGATTCTGCGCGCACTGCAGCCGTCGGATGGTCGTCCAGGTGACGCCGACGGGTTGGACTGCGCGTTGCTCGGAGCACGGCGTGACGAGCGGCTAGTCAGCAGGCAACAGCCAGCAGGACGGGCCGGCAGCGTCAGGCGACCAGGCCGAGCCGGCGCAGCTCGACCGTGAGGTCGTGCGGGCTCGTCGAGGCGGCCATGGCCGCCTCGAGGGTGATGATGCCGTCTCGGATCAGGGCAACCAGGTGGGTGTCGAAGGTCTGCATGCCGTAATACGCGCCGTCAGCGATGAGCTGGTTGATCGACGAGGTCTTGTCGGGGTCGGTGATCGCGTCGGCGATGCGGCCGGTGTTGACGGCGATCTCCATGGAGACGCAACGACCGGCGCCGTCCGCACGAGGGACCAGCCGCTGGCAGACGATGCCGCGCAGGGCGCCGGCGAGCGAGAGGCGTACCTGCTTCTGCTCGTGCGGCGGGAAGAAGTCGATGACCCGGTTGATCGTCTCGGCCGCGTCGGTGGTGTGCAGGGTCGACATGACGAAGTGGCCGGTCTCGGCGGCGGCGAGCGCGGCCTTGACGGTCTCGGTGTCCCGCATCTCACCGACGAGGATCACGTCAGGGTCCTGCCGCATCGCGGCCCGCAGCGCCGTCCCGAAGTCGGTGGTGTCGACGCGCACCTCGCGCTGGTTGATCATCGCCAGCTTGTCGAAGTGGAGGACCTCGATGGGGTCCTCGATCGTGACGACGTGGACCTCACGATTGTTGTTGATGTGGTCGATCATCCCGGCCAGGGTCGTGGTCTTGCCCGATCCTGTCGGGCCGGTGACCAGGACCAGCCCGCGCGGCTCGAGCGCCAGCGGGCCGAGCACCGGCGGCAGTCCCAGGTCGTCCAGCGGGATCGCTCCGATGGAGACCCGCCGGAAGACCAGTCCGGCCGAGCCACGGGAGCGGAAGACGTTGACTCGGAACCGGCCGACACCCGGCGAAGAGTGCGCGAAGTCCGCTTCGTTGGTGCGCTGGAACTCCTCGACCAGGTCGGCCCGGAGGATCTCCCTGACGAACGCCTCGGTGTCGTCCGGCTTCAGCACTGGCGCCTGCAGCTTGCGCAGCCGGCCGTCGATGCGTACGCGGGGAGGGGACCCGACCTTGCAGTGCAGGTCGGATCCGCCGCACTCGAGCAGAGCCCGCAGGTAGGGCTCGATCGACACGGGGGGGGCGTCGGTGGTCACCCCACCTCATCGTCCGGTGCGGGACGAACCTTTACCCCTCAGCCGTGCATCACCACGAGGACGTCGCCCTCCTGGACCACGTCCCCCTCGGCGACGGCGACCTCGGCGATCGTCCCTGCCGTCTCGGCGAGGACCGGGATCTCCATCTTCATCGACTCGAGGATGACGAGGGTGTCGCCCTCGGCCACCACCTCGCCGGCGACGACGACCACCTTCCAGACGTTCGCGACCATCTCCGCGCGGACCTCTTGAGGCACCGTCGCTCCTCTCGCCCATCGTGCGCCGGGTACGTCCTGACCGCCTGCGACCCTACTCCGCGTCAGGGCTTGCGCGAGCGCATCCGATCGACCAGACCGGTGTCGTAGTCGCCGGACACGAAGGCAGGGTTCGCAAGCAGCTCGGGGAAGAAGGCGAGGTTGCACTTGGGGCCCTCGACCACGAAGCCAGCGACCGCGTCGCAAGCCCTGGCCAGGGCCTGCTCGCGGTCGTGCCCGTGGACGACGAGCTTGGCCATGAGCGGGTCGTAGAACGGTGTCACGGTGTCGCCGGCGCGGTAGCCGGCGTCGACGCGTACGCCGGGACCGACCGGCTCCGTCCAGACGCTGATCGTCCCGGGCCCGGGAAGGAAGCGAACGGGGTCCTCGGCGTAGACCCGCAGCTCGATCGCGTGCCCCTGCGGCGCGACCGCACCAGGGTCGAACGACACCGGCTCGCCCGACGCGACCAGGAGCTGCTGCTCGACCAGGTCGATCCCCGTGACCATCTCGGTCACCGGGTGCTCGACCTGCAGCCGGGTGTTCATCTCGAGGAACACGAAGTCCTGGGACGCCGTGTCGACGAGACACTCGACCGTCCCGGCGCCGCGGTAGCCGACGGCCTCGCCAGCGCGTACGGCGGCCGCCAGCATCCGAGCCCGCAGCGCGGGCTCGACGCCGGGCGAGGGGGTCTCCTCGGCGACCTTCTGGTGTCGACGCTGGACCGAGCAGTCCCGTTCCCCCAGCGCGACGACGCGGCCGTCGGCCAGCCCGAGGATCTGGACCTCGACGTGACGGGCCCGTTCGACGTACCGCTCGAGCAGGATCGCCGGGTCGCCGAAGAAGCGCTCGGCCCTCGACCGCGCAGTCTCGAAGGCGGCCCGCAGCCCGGCCTCGTCCTGGGCGACGGACATGCCGATCCCGCCACCGCCGGCCGACGCCTTGACCATCAACGGGTAGCCGATCCTGGCGGCCTCCGCCACGGCCCGCTCCACGTCGCCCACCGGCTCGGCCGTCCCGGCGGCCACCGGTACGCCGGCGGCCGCCATCAGGTTGCGGGCGTTGATCTTGTTGCCCATCTGCTCGATCGCCTCGGGGTCCGGCCCCACCCACACCAGCCCTGCCGCGCGTACGGCCCTCGCAAAACCAGCGTTCTCGGACAGGAAGCCGTAGCCGGGGTGCACCGCGGAGACGCCGGTCTCTCGCGCGGCCCGCAGCACCGCATCGACGTCGAGGTAGCTCTGCGCGGGCGGTGCCGGCCCGAGCAGGACCGCCTGGTCTGCCTCGAGGACGTGGAGCGCGCCCGCGTCGACGTCGGAGTGGACGGCGACGGTACGCAGCCCGAGCCGCCGGGCGGTGCGAAGGACGCGACGCGCGATCTCACCGCGGTTGGCCACCATCAACGAGTCGATCACGGACCGACAGTAGCGGGCGGTCAGAGCCCGAGGCGGTTGCTACGCTCGACGACGTGAGCCAGGCTCGTGACCACACGCGGGTCGTAGTCGTAGGCCATCGAGAGCCGGAGCCGCTCGAGTGCCTCCAGGCGGCGCGCGCTCTCTCGCGAGTCGCCGACCATGTCGTCGTAGGCGTTGGCAGCCTTGATGATCCGGCTCGCGAGCGGGATGGTCTCGTCGACCGTCTCGTGCGGCCTGCGGTAAGGCTCGGCCTGGCGTCCCACGATCACGGCCACCCGGTCGAGCACGCCGGTCTGGCGGATCACCTCGGCACCCATCTCGGCGATCCGGCGCTGCTCGTCGGGCATCGCCATAACCGTGGCGCCACCAGGGATCGGCTCGGCCAGCGACAGCTGCCCTAGGTCGTGCATGAGGGCGGCGTACTCCAGGTCGACGAGGTCCTGGTCCGAGAGGCCGAGCTCGCGGCCGACGCCGAGCGCCAGCTCGCTCACACGGCGCGAGTGCCCGGTCTCGGTGTACCCCCCGACCTCCGTCACGCGGGACAGCGAGCGGATCGTCTGGGCATAGGTGTTGCGGATGCCGGCGTACCTGCGGAACGAGAACTGGGTGAGCATCAGCGGGATCACGAATACCGGGATCGCCCACAACCGCATCACCTGGGCCGCCAGCGCGATCAGGACACCGGTGGCGGCGATCGCCGAACCGAGCCCGATCAGCGCCCGGAACTCGCTGTGCAGCGACGACAGGAACGGGGCTCTGTCACGGTCGGCGCGCACGAGGGCGGCGATCACGGCGTCGAAGACACCGGCGACCACGGCGATCGCGACCATGACCGAGGCGAGCCAGCCGTTCTTGTGGTCCATCTCGAGCTGACCGAGCACGCCGACGCCGGAGTCGTAGAAGGGGCGGAACAGGGCGGCCGCGACGCCGACGGAGAGGATGCGACGGGCGAGGACGTCCAGCCGTGGCGACCGCCCGGCCATGATGTGCGGCACTGCGCCGACCAGGCTGGCTGCAGCGGTGACAGCGACGACGTCGTACACCGTGTGCGTGGTCGGCTCGCTCCCGAACCGGCCGATCAGGGCGTACGCGAGCGCGCCCGCAGCTCCGAGCGGGGCGGCCTCGCGGTCACCGGTGAGCGTGAGCCGGACGGCCTCTCCCACCGCGATGAACGCGCCGAACGACAACGCGATACCGGCCTGGTGCAACGGGTGCTGCAAGGCCATGACGACGGAGACCACCACGAGGACGAACGCGGCACCGACCAGCAGCAGGGTCCCGCGCCCCTCGTCGAGCCGCCGGGTCAGTGTGGTCACTGGGTGTCGTCCCGGAACGCCACCGAGAACGTCGGGTCGTCGTGGTCGACGGAGTTGACCGAGACGCTCTCGGGCAGGTCTGCGCGCTCGGCCTCGTCGTCGACACCGCTGGCCACCCAGGGTTCCTTGACCAGGGATGCGATCAGGGCGTCCACCATGCGCGGGTCAAACTGGGACCCCTTGCACCGCTGCAATTCGGTGATGGCATCCTCGACGGAACGCGCGTGCCGGTACGAGCGGGTCGACGTCATCGAGTCGAAGGCGTCGGCAACGGCGATGACCCGGGCGAACTCGGGGATCTGCATGCCGGCCAACCCCATCGGATAGCCCCGGCCGTCCAGCCGCTCGTGATGGTGCAGGATCCCCTTGAACGCCTCGTCGAGGAACTCGATGTCGCTGAGCATCTCCAACCCGCGCACGGGGTGCAGCTTGATCGCCGCGAACTCCTCCTCGCTGAGCTTGTCCGTCTTCTGGAGCAGCTTGGTGGGGACCCCGAGCTTGCCGACGTCGTGCAGGATCCCGGCGTAACGCAGCGCGTTGAGCCGGTCCTCGCGCATGCCGATGAACCGGGCCACCATCACCGACGCACGGGACACGCGTTCGCTGTGCCCGCGGGTGTAGTGGTCCTTGGTCTCCACCGCTTGGACCAGGGTGTGGATCGTCGACTCGTACGCCTGCTGCTCGGCCGCGTACTGAGAGAACGCCCACCGCGCCACCGCGAGCGGCATCAGCACGAGCAGGCCGGCCAGCACGCCGATGTCCACGCCGACCCAGAGCACCGCCATGAGCAGCCCGAAGATCCCGTAGCCGAGGTACCCCGGTACCGACTTGAGCAGGCTGCCGACGAGGACCTGCTTCGGCGAGACCTTCTCGGCCAGGCTGACGACCCCCATGAGGAGCAGGGCGTTGACCGCGCAGTGCACGAGGTCGGCGACGAGCACCGGCAGCAGCACCCGCGGGAAGTCGCTGGCGGCCAGGTGCCCGACCGACCCGCCGAAGGCGACGTACGCCTGGCCGGCAGCGAACGCGCACAGTGCGAACTGGGCGCCGTTGAAGACGCGCTTGACCACCGTGTAGTGCGTCAGGACCAGCACGGCGCCGGCGCCGACGAAGGCCGCGCCCCACGGCCCGACGATGATGTACGAGGCGAGCCCGACCGGGAAACCCATCCCGAGGTAGACGTTGGAGCCGCTGACCATCGGCATCCGCGACTCGAGGCCCGCGTACATCAGCGTGAGCACGATGACCCAGCCGATGTTGAAGGGGTGCCGCAGCGCCAGGACGAGCACGACGCAGGCAGCGGTCACCACCGCGCCTACATAGGCACGTGCGGCGAGCGGCAGATTCTTCATCGCCCCCCTCTGGCTGTGCGGCACCGCCCCGGCTCGGGCAGGGCACCGTCTGCTGGCGGTCATCTGGCGAAGAGCGGGAGGGGGATCGGCAGCAGCATCCAGGACTTACGACCAAGCCCAACCGGCATGGTCGGAAAGGAAACGCTCGACAGCAGCGACGATCTTGTTCAAGGGATATCACCTCGTGGATTCACGTCACGGACGCCGCTAAGGTCCGTGCGAGATCCGCTCCGCTTGTGGTGATGGTGGTGCGTACTCAACAGCTGTCACGCTGAGCCCTGGCTCCGAGGAGCCAGGTTGCCCGCCGTGCTGCCGATCCCTCTCCCGCTCTTCAGTTGTGCTCGAAGTCCCCGAGAGTCTCCGAGTCGCTCGTTGACGTGCTTCCCCCGGAGGTTCGTCCAGAGGCCATCTTGGCCTGGCTATGCACCGGTATGCCCTGAACGCGCCGTACCCGAGTGAAGGGTGTGACGAAATTGCGCGTCAAGTGTTCGCCCGGTCACAGTACGTGAACAAGTGATATTCGTGTACAACTTACTAGGACAACCTGGTCATATCTGACTAGATGATCCCCCGTTGGAGCGACCCCTGCCCGCGGGTGCTCGATTAGGGTGCCTGGATGGCTTAACCTCCAGATCTGCGCCGGGGGCCAGGGAACACCGAGGGGGTGGCAGTCATGACGTCTCAGCGTTCGCGCGAGGCAGCGTACGCCGATCTGGTCAGCGGGCTGCTGGACCTGCGCACCGACCCGGCCACCGAGCGGTTCGACGCGGAGCTCGCAGCCGCCGAGGACGAGGGACGGATCGACCCCCAGACCGCCAAGGTGCTTCGCTGGTGGCAGCGCGAGTCGCTGCGCACCATGGTCGAGCACGCCAGCACCGTGCTGCCGCCGACGATGCTCGCGCTGGAGAGATCCGCATCGGGGTCCGAGCGCGAGGTCGCGGTGTCCGCGCAGTCGTGGGCGCGGGCGGCCGAGAACGACGAGGACGGGGACAGCGCGACTGACGAGGACAGCGACGGCGACGGCACCGAAGATCCGCCCGCACCCCCGCCGACCGATCTGTCCGAGCACCGGCGCAGACTGTTGGTAGCCGGTCTGACCCGGGTCCGGCCCTGAGGAAGGCAGTCCTTTGCCCACGCTCCGTCTCCTGCCCGAGTTCGAGGACGAGCTCAAGCGCATCCCCGGGATCATCGCCGCCAGCGTGGTGACCGGTCCCGATGCGATCCCCAACGAGATCCACGTGCTGGCCGAGCCGGGCAAGCCGCCCAAGCAGGTCGTCCGCGACGTGCAGTCGTTCGCGATGCTCAAGCTGGGCCTGGACATCGACCACCGCATCGTGAGCGTCGTGCAGATCGGCGCTGACGAGTTCTCGTCGAGCATCGTCGACGACCTGCCGTCCGACCTCGAGCTGGTCATCCCGCGCCCGGCCATCGGCTCGATCATGATCAGGACCAGCGGCCCCGAGGCCGAGGCGCTGGTCTCCATCGCCTCCACCGGTGGCCATGTCTTCGAGGGTCGCGTGGTCGGCCCGGGATCGGCCACCCACCGCTGTGCCCTGGTGGCTCAGGCCACGCTCAAGGCGCTCGAGGAGCTGCTCGGCAGCACGGCCGACGTCGAGTCGTCCCAGATCGTCATGGCTGGGCACCGCGAGGCGGCACTGACCGTGCTGACCGTCACGGTCCCACGGCTCGGCGAGCAGCTGCTGACCGGCAGCGCGCTGGTCCGCGGCGACGAGAGCGAAGCGGTCGCCCGCTCCGTGCTCGACGCCTTGAACCGCCGGCTGGTCGGCTGACCCACGCGGGTCATGGCAGACTCGACCCCCCGGCACGGCCGGGGTTAGCGATGGGACCCGAGGATCTTCGGCAGGAGGACCAGCAGATGAGCAAGCGCGCCCGCAAGCGCCGCGACCGCAAGAAGAGCGGCGCCAACCACGGCAACCGGCCCAACGCCTGAGACTGCCGGCCACAGATTGCCGGCGACAGACTGCCGGCCAGACCTCAGTCGGCTCGGTACTCCAGCTGGCTGAGCTCGACGCGTACCTCTTGGATCCGCGTCATGATCTTGATCCGCAAGGTGTCGGGGGCCCGGTCGGAGCCGCAGCAGCGCGCGACCAGGACCTTGACCTCCTGCTCGATCCCAAACTGACGCAGGCACGGCGCGCACTCGTCGAGATGCTCCCGGATCACGTGCTTGTCGTCGTCGTCGATCTCGCCGTCGAGGAAGTTGTAGACGGCCTTGAGCACCTCGGAACAGTCGGTGTCGTGGTGGTCTCCGCAGCTCATGGCCCCTCCCCAGCGGGAGATCCGGCGGTAGTGAGGCCACGCTCACGGGCGTAGTCCTCGAGCAGCTCGCGCAGCTGCCGGCGCCCCCGGTGAAGCCTGGACATCACGGTGCCGATCGGCGTACCCATGATGTCGGCGATCTCCTTGTAGGCAAAGCCCTCGACGTCGGCGAGGTAGACCGCGATCCGGAAGTCCTCCGGGATCGACTGCAGCGCGTCCTTGACGTCGGAGTCGGGCAGCCGGTCGAGCGCCTCGGTCTCGGCAGACCGCAGCCCGCTCGAGGTGTGCGACTCGGCTCGCGCGAGCTGCCAGTCCTCGATGTCCTCGGAGGCGCTCTGCAACGGCTCGCGCTGCTTCTTGCGGTACATGTTGATGAACGTGTTCGTCAGGATGCGGTAGAGCCAGGCCTTGAGGTTGGTGCCCTCGGTGAACTGGTGGAAGGCCGCGAACGCCTTGACGAACGTCTCCTGGACGAGGTCCTCGGCATCGGCGGGGTTGCGCGTCATGCGCAGGGCGGCGGCATAGAGCTGGTCCAGGAACGGCATCGCGTCGCGCTCGAACCGCGCGGACCGCTCCTCGGGAGTCTCCTCGACCGAACCCACCTCCCCAGAAGTCATACCTGAGGGTACTGGCACGCCGGCGGACCCGATCGGCCACTGCGGCCACGTTGGCCAGTCCAGCGGTGGGGGGCGGGTGTCCGGGGCGGCTAGCACGTCGGCAAGAACGCGAGGTGGCCGCGAGTTCTTCCCGGAGCGGACGAACTCGTTCAACCAAGTCCGTGCAGGAACTCCTTCACCGCGACCACGATCAGGTCGAGCGCGGCCTGCTGGGTCAGGTCGGCCCGGCCCGGCACCTTGAACCCGTGATCGGCGGACGGCACCGGGGCGACCATGCGCAGGTCGGGTCCCGCCGGCAGCTCGGCCGGCGTACCGAAGGAGTCCCGCTCGCCCTGGACGACCAGGGTCGGCACGCCCGTACCGAGCAGCTCGGCCGACCGGCTGCGCTCCGGGCGCCCCGGCGGGTGCAGGGGGAAGGCGAGCGCAACGACGGCGTCGGCACCCACCGTGCGCGCCAGCCGGCAGGCGACCCGCGCCCCGGCGCTGCGGCCACCCACGACGAGACGGGTCCCGGCCGTTCCGGCGTCGGCGAGGTCGGTCCGCGCGGCCAACGCGGCCAGTACTGCCTCGAACGCCCGGTCCAGCTGGGCCGGGGGACCCGCCACCCGGCGACCGGCGACCCGCCAGGGCTGCTCCAGCATGACGACCGTCGTGCCTGCGGCCGGCAGGCCTGCCGCGAGTGCCGCCAGGTCCCTGGCCTCGATCCCCCCGCCGGCCCCGTGACCGAGCACCAGGGTCGTCGTGGGCCGGTTCGCCCGGTGGAACCACAGCCGGGCCGTACCGACCGGCGTCTCGACCTCCGCCGAGGATGGGAGCTCCTGCACCCGACGGCGCGTCACGACGCGGCGACGGGTTCGAGCAGCTCGGGCCCGTTGTTGCAATGGTTGTTGACCAGGGTCGAGACCGGGTACGCGTCGAGCCGGCCGGGGGCTGCAGGGACCAGCAGCCCTCTGAGCAGGTCGGGGTCGTCCACCTCCGGGTCGAGCCACTGTGCGTAGCGGGCACGCTCAACGAGCAGCGGCATCCGGTCGTGGATCCGGCCGAGCGCGTCCTCGGCCTCGGTCGTCAGGATCGCGCAGGTCGCGTACCAGGCGCCCGGGTCGTCCGGCGGTGCGTCCGGGACGCGCCAGAACTCGTAGAGACCGGCCATCGCCAGCACCCCGCCGTCCTTGGGGTGGATGTACATCGGTTGCTTGGCCGGTTGCTTGGCTGGCTGCTTGGCTGACTGCTTGGCTGACTGCTTGGCTGGCTGCTTGGCCGGCCCGCCCTGCTGCGGCACGTACCACTCGTAGTAGCCATCGGCCGGGAGCAGGCAGCGCCGCTTGGCGAAGGCCTTGCGGAAGGCCGGCTTCTCGGCGACCGTCTCCATCCGCGCGTTGATCAGCCTGGACCCGATCGAGGGGTCCTTGGCCCACGACGGGACCAGGCCCCAGCGCAGCACGCGGAGCTGGCGTTCGGGCGGGGCATCGTCCGGGAGGTCGCGCGCGCGTCGGGTCAGGACGGCGTACACATCCTTGGTGGGGGCGACGTTGAAGTCGGGCTCGAGCCGTTGGGGCACCTCGACGCGGTCGACCTCGAACTCCTCGACGAGGTCGTCGGGGTTCCGGCTTGCCGCGTAGCGTCCGCACACAGGTGCCAGCGTGCCATGGCGTGCCGACCAGCCTGCGAGGATGAACGCATGAGCCAGACGTGGGCGGCGCCGACCAGCGACGGACCGATCGACGCCGTCGTCGCGGTCCCGGGGTCGAAGTCCATGACCAACCGGGCCCTGGTCCTGGCCGCCCTGGCGTCCACCCCGACCTTGCTACGCGCGCCGCTGATCGCGCGGGACACCGAGCTGATGGCCGCCGCCCTGGTCGCGGTCGGCACCGCGGTGGACACCCGTGCGCCGACGTCCGGAGGCACCGTCGACTGGCTGGTCACCCCCGGCGCGTTCGTCGGCCCGGCCTCAGTCGACTGCGGGCTGGCAGGCACCGTCATGCGTTTCGTACCCCCGGTCGCCGCACTCGCTCTCGGCACCGTCTGCTTCGAAGGTGACCCCGCCGCGCGGCAGCGCCCGATGGCCCCGGTGATCGACGGCCTCCGCCAGCTCGGCGTCTCCGTCGACGACGGGGGCAGGGGCACGCTTCCGTTTGCTGTCAACGGTTCCGGGCACGTACGCGGTGGCACCGTCGACGTCGATGCGAGCGGGTCGAGCCAGTTCGTCAGCGGGCTGCTGCTGGCCGGGTGCCGCTACGACGAGGGCCTCCTGGTGCGCAGCGTCGGGCCGACCGTCCCCTCGCTGCCGCACGTCGAGATGAGCCTGGCGATGCTGACCGCCGCGGGCCTGACCGCCGAGCCGGTCGACGACGACGGCGGTTCGCAGGCCTGGCGGATCGCCCCCGGGACCCCTCGCGGCGGCGAGGTCGTCATCGAGCCGGACGTCTCCAACACCCTGCCGTTCGCGGCGGCGGCGCTGGCCACCGGCGGCCGCGTACGCATCAAGGCCTTCCCCGGCGGCACGTCCGTCCAGGCGGTCACTGAGGTGTGCAACCTGCTGACCCAGCTGGGTGCGGTGCTGACCGTCGACGGCGCCGACCTCGTCGTCGACGGCAGCGGCGGTCTGCGCGGAGGCGACCTCGACCTGAGCCGGGTGGGCGAGCTCGTCCCGGTTGTCGCGGCGCTGGCCTGCCTCGCCGACGCGCCCACGGTCATCCGCGGCGTCGCCCACCTGCGCGGGCACGAGACGGATCGCCTCGCGGCGCTGCCCAAGGAGCTCAGCCGCCTGGGCGCGCAGGTGGAGGAGACCGACGACGGGCTCTCCATCGTTCCGCGGCCGCTGCACGGTGGAGTCTTCGAGACGTACGAGGACCACCGGATGGCCACCGCCGCCGCCGTCCTCGGCCTCGTCGTCCCTGGCATCGAGGTCGTCGACGTCGCCACGACCGGCAAGACGTTGCCCGGCTTCGTCGCGCTGTGGACGGGGATGCTGGCCTAGTGGCTGCTGACCGGAACGCCTCACGCGGGCGCGACCTCGATGAGGACGACGTACGCGTACGCCCCGGCCGTGGCAAGTCACGCCCCCGCACGAAGGATCGGCCAGGGCACCTGGACGCCGCCGAAGGCTGGGTCGTCACTGTCGACCGAGGCAGGTTCGGCTGCCTCGTCGAGACACCGGCCGGCCGGCTGCACGTCGTCGCCATGAAGGCGCGCGAGCTGGGCCGCAAGGGCGTCGTCGCCGGCGACCGGGTCGCGCTGGTCGGCGACCTCTCGGCCGAGGTCGATGCGCTCGCCCGGATCGTCCGTGTCGAGCCGCGCGCCACCATCCTCCGGCGCACCGCGGACGACGACGACCCGGTCGAGCGGGTCCTCGTCGCCAATGCCGACCAGCTCGCCGTCGTCACAGCCCTCGCCGACCCCGAGCCGCGTACCGGCCTGATCGACCGGTGCCTGGTAGCGGCGTACGACTCCGGGCTGAAACCCCTGCTGCTGCTCACGAAATCGGACCTCAAGTCCCCGGACGAGCTCCTGGACACCTATCGGGCGCTGGACGTGGAGCACGTCGTGACCTCGCGGCACGGCGACCTCGCCGAGCTGCGGCAGAAGCTTCATGGGCACCGCACCGTCTTCGTCGGCCACTCGGGGGTGGGCAAGTCCACGCTGGTCAACGTGCTCGTTCCCAGCGCGCACCGGACGACCGGGGTCGTCAACGCCGTGACGGGGCGCGGGCGGCACACGTCGACGTCCGCCGTCGTGCTGGAGCTCCCCGACGATGCCGGCTGGGTGATCGACACCCCAGGCATCCGGTCGTTCGGCCTCGCCCACGTCGACCCGTCCCGAGTCATCGGCGCCTTCCCCGAGCTCGCCGCCGGCACCGAGAAGTGCCCGCGCGGCTGCACCCATGACGAGCCCGAGTGCGGGCTGGACGCGTGGGTCACCGAGGGGCACGCCGACCCGGCCCGGCTCGAGTCTCTGCGCCGGCTCCTGCGTGCCCGCGAGACCTCCGACACCGACTGACCTACGCCGGTCCGGGCTTGGGCCCAGGCCGCCCAGGCTTGCGCCAAACTAACGTGTAGCGCCACAAGGGGTATCTCCTGATCCGGCTGCCGGGCAGCAGCAAGCGTGCCGCGAGGCGGACCTCGCGAAGGGTCATCGCCGGCGGCCGCTGCGGAGCGGACATCACGTCAGGACCCCAGAGTCGTTGGTACGTCCGGTTCGCCACGGAGCCGGCCTGGTTCCAGAGCGCATCCGTACGCGTGGTGCGGTCTTCCCATACGCCCAGCACCAGCAGGCTCCCGCCCGGTCGCAGCAGCCGGACCATCGCGCCGACGCCCTCCTCGAACGGCACATGATGGAGCACCGCAAGGGCCGTGGCGAGGTCGAAGCTCGCGTCCTCGAAAGGTGCCGCGAGCAGGTCAGCCTCGACCACGGTCACGTTCGAGAGTCCGACGCACGCGAGCTCGGTCTTCCCCACCTGCGCAGGGTCGGTGTCGATCGCGACGACCCGGTCTGCTCGTGACGCCAGGCGCCGGGCGAACGACCCGTCCCCGCAACCGATGTCGAGCGCGCGATGGGTGTGCGACGGCACCGAGCGCAGGAGCGCCGCGTGGTAGCGCGTGTTGTGGTTCCACGACCTCGACGCCATTCCCGGACCCTATGCGGCGACTGAGTCGACGCCGATCTTGAGCGCCAACCCGATAGCGTCGACGGTTGTGGGCAGTAGATCAAACCGATCGTCCTAGATGTCGCCGCTCAGGGCCCGACTAACCTCCTCGTTGTGACGACGTACTCCGACGACCTGGCTCTCGGGCTTTCCATGGCCGACGCCGCTGACCTGCTGACCCTCGACCGGTTCCAGTCGCTCGACCTCGTCGTCGAGACCAAGCCGGACCTCACCCCGGTCAGCGATGCCGACCGTGCGGCCGAGCAGCTGCTGCGCGCGCACCTCGAGGCGGCCCGACCCGACGACCGGATCATCGGCGAGGAGTTTGGGGCTGACCAGGGACTGACCAAGGGCTCCGCCGACCCCGGTCGCCGCTGGATCCTCGACCCGATCGACGGCACCAAGAACTACGTACGCGGCGTACCCGTCTGGGCCACCCTGATCGCCCTCGTCGACGGCCCGGACGTGGTCGTCGGCGTCGTGTCGGCCCCGGCCCTCGGTCGCCGCTGGTGGGCGGCCAAGGGCGAGGGGGCCTGGGCGGGGGGTGCCCTCGTCGGCACCCCGCGCAGGATCCACGTGTCCGAGGTCAGCGACCTCGCGGACGCATCGCTCACGTACTCCGACACCGACGGTTGGCCGGACGGCGCGGCCGGGTTCCGCCAGCTGGCCGACCGGTGCTGGCGGACCCGCGCCTACGGCGACTTCTGGTCGTACATGCTGGTCGCCGAGGGCGCGGCTGACGTCGCGACCGAGCCCGACCTCTCGGTCTGGGACGTCGCCGCCCTCGTCCCGGTGATCGAGGAGGCAGGGGGCCGGATCACCAGCCGTACCAACGGCTCAGTGCTCGACGGCGGCGGAGCCGTCACCACCAACGGGCGTCTCCACGACGCCGTGCTCGCCCTGGTCGGCGGGTAGCCGGCGCCGCACGCCGAGCACGCCGAGCAGCCAAGGCGCAACGGTCACGGCCGCGAGGTCGAACCAGCCGTAGCCGCCCGCAGCACCGGACGGCGGGTTTCCCATGGCCACGATCCCGGTCGGGTCGTACGCCGCCCACGCCCACGTACCCAGGTGGGTGCCGAGCAGCTCCAGGTACGTGACGACGACGAAAGCGCCGACGTACAGCAGCCGGGACCGTCCCCACCGCAGGAAGCCGAGCAGGCAGACGAACCAGAACGCCCCCAGCACGTCGAGCCGGGGCGCGAGCGGACTGAGCCCCCACAACGCATACGCGCCCCCCAGGGCGATCGTCGCCACCACGGCCTGGCGCGCGTACCGGCGCAGCAAAGCTGAGCGGCCGATGGAGTACGCCGCCAGGTAGACCAGGCCGTGCCCCGGAGGCACGAAGGCCGGCACGTTGTGCAGGCGGTACACGTACACCTCGAGCAGCGGCGAGAAGGTGTACTCGACGAGCGTCGCGAAGACGACCACGGCGGCGGTCTGGGCGCGGACCAGCGGTGTCTCGGCGCGCAGCAGCGCGAGCAGGAGCACCCACGTGCCGAGGCCGAGCAGCTCCTGCCGACCCAGCGAGGCGCCACGGTCGAGGAGCAGGACGCCGGGGATCCACACCAGGACCGCGACGGCGATGCCCAGGTCGTGGCGCCAGACGGCACGCAGGGCTGTGGTCGGCACTGCTCCAGTCTGCCGCGTCACCGCCCTCGCGCGCCCTCGCTGGCCCTGGGCCGGCCCTGGCCCGCCCTCGCTGGCCCATCGGAACCCACGGAACCGTGGACACACGACCGCAACACCCCGAGGATGGCCCCTCTGGACGCATCAACCACGGAGGACCGATGACTGTTCGAGATGCCATGAGCAACGAGGTCCTCACCGTTGGCCCCGGCCACACGCTGCGGGAGGCCAGCAAGCTGATGCGGGCGCGCCATGTCGGAGCCGCGGTCGTCGTCGACCCGGACGGGCAGGGCGCCGGCATCCTCACCGAGCGCGACGTGCTGACCGCCATCGCCGAGGGCGCCGACCCGGACCAGGAGTCGGTCGCCTCGCACCTCACCGCCGAGATCGTCTACGCCGCCCCCACCTGGACGCTCACGCAGGCGGCGGAGGCCATGCTGCGCGGTGGGTTCCGGCATCTGGTGGTCCTGGAGGACGGGGACGTGGCCGGCATCCTGTCGGTACGCGACATCGTGCGGTCCTGGCACGCGGACCACTCGAGCTAGGCCGGCTCGACCTCGGCCCCCTCGACCTCGGCCCCCTCGACCTCAGTGGATCCGGCAGCCTCTTCAGCCGCACGCGCCCGCCGCCCGTAGTAGCCGAGCACCGAGCTCACCACCGCTGCCACCGGTACGGCGACCACGGCCCCGACCAGGCCGGCCAGCACGCTGCCAGCAGTGACGGCGAGCACCACGGCCAGCGGGTGCAGGGAGACCAGCCGTCCCATCACGAGCGGCTGGAGCAGGTGACCCTCGATCTGCTGGACCACGATGATGGCGACGAGCACGGCCAGAGCCGCCACGACTCCCTTGGCCGCCAGGGCGACGACGACCGCGACGAAGCCGCTGACCAGTGCGCCGACGATGGGGACGAACGCCCCGAAGAACACGAGTACGCCTAGCGGCACCGCGAGGGGGACGCCGATGACTGCGACCGAGAGCCCGACGAACACCGCATCGGTGAAGGCGATGAAGATCGTGCCCCGGACGTACGCGGTGAGCACGACCCACGAGCGCAGCCCCGCCTCGCGGACGCCGAGCTGGCTGCGACGCGGGAACAGCGAGACGCACCAGGTCCAGATCCGCTCGCCGTCGAGGAGGAAGAAGACCGTCGTGAAGAACGCGATCGCCGCGCCGGACAGCACCTCGAGGGCGATGGTCGCACCCGAGAGCGCACCGGAGAGCAGCCCGTTGCGGTTGTCCTGCAACGCCTGCCAGGCCCGCTGGAGGTAGTCCTGCAGCTTGAAGTCGTCGATGTTGAAGTTGTCCCTGACGAACACCCGGATCTGCCGGAGGCCGTCGGAGAAGGTCGAACCCAGGTCCTTGAACGAGCCGCTGATCTCGATGGTCAGCAACGCGATCACGGCGACCAGTCCAGCCACCGAGATGACGAGGACGATCGAGGTGGCCAGCCCGCGCGAGCCCCGCAGTCGGCCCCAGAAGCGGCCCCGGAGGTGCCTCTGGAGCGCGCGGACGATCGGCGCGAGCAGCGCCGTGACCAGGAGGCCGACGAAGACGGACAGGAAGACCAGCTTGAGCCTGTTGACGAGCAGCAGCAGGGCCACGACGGCTGCGGCGATGACGAGGAAGCGCCACGCCCAGTCGGCGGCCACCCTTATCGACCGGGGGACCTCGACGTGGGTGGGCGCGTTCTCCTCCGGTTCCTTCGCCATGGGTGGAGCCTAGCCAGCGATCCGGCGGCGGAGCCGGAGCGGCAGCCCGCCCTTCGGCCGGATGGTCACGGACGGGTCTGGACGCACGACCGTGCCGGGGAGACGCTCCAGACGGAACCGGCCGGCCATCGCGGACAGCATCAGGACGCCCTCGACGAGTGCGAAGTCGCGCCCGATGCACATCCGCGGGCCCGCCCCGAAGGGCAGATAGCCGAGCCGAGCGCCGTCAGTACGACCGATCGCAGCGCGCGCCTCCGGACCGAAGCGCTCGGGGTCGAACCGGTCCGGCTGAGCCCAGACCCGCGGGTTTCGGTGGAGGGCGTACGTGGACAGGATCACCAGGGAGCCGGCGGGTACAGGGGCTCCCACCAGAACGTCGTCCTCGAGGACGCGGCGGGTCACCACCCACGCGGGCGGGTAGAGCCGGAGCGTCTCGTCCAGCACCTGACGGGCGTACGTCAGCCGGGCGAAGTCAGCCGCAGCCGGAGGCCGGCCGCCGAGCACGCGGTCGGACTCCTCGGCCAGCCGCTCCACGACCTCCGCGTCGCCGGACACGAGCCACCAGGCCCAGGTCAGCGCGCTCGCCACGGTCTCCTGGCCGGCGACGATCAAGGTGACGACCTGGTCGCGGACCTCCCGCTCGGTACCGACGGAGCCGAGCAGGAGCCCGAGCAGGTCGGCGGCGTCGACGTCGGCCCCCAGCTCCTGCCGCCGACGGACCATGGTCTCGACGCTCGCGTCGAGGCGATCCACCGCGCGCTTCAACCTGGTGTTCCCCGGCGTCGGCCAGCCCAGCGGCAGCGGGAGCGGCGACCGGGCCCTGGCCACGACTCGGTCGAGCGCCTGCAGGACGGCGCCGACCAGCTCCTCGCCCTGCAACCCGAGGTCGGTGGAGAACAAGGCGTGCCCAACGACCTCGAGCGTCGCCAGCATCATCGCCTCGTCGACGTCCACGACAGCTCCGTCCGGCTGGGCGTCCCACGCTGCAAGCAACCGCCCGGCAGCATCAGCCACGTGCCCGCCGAGCTCCTCGAGGGTGCGATGGTGGAACGCCGGCTGCACCAGTCGCCGGCCCCGCAGCCACTCCTCCCCCTCGCTCACCAGCAGCCCGTCCCCCGTGACCAGGGCCAGCGAGCGGTACTGCACCGTGCTCTTGCCGTACGCCCGATGGTTGCCCTGGAGGACCCGGTTCGCGGCCTCGGCGTCGTTGACGAAGAACACCCGATGTCGGGGGATCGGGAACTCGACGATGTCTCCGCACTCGGCGGCGCAGTCGACGAGGAATCCGAGCGGGTCGCTGCGCATCCGGCGGGCATGCCGAAGCATCCAGCCGCCACTCATGCGCGGAGCCGGCGGCACTACTTCTGCTGACCGGCTGGCGAGTGACCGGCAGGCAGCACGACGTCACCCACCACGAACACCGCGGGCGCGGTCAGGCCGGCCATGCCTCCACCCAGGGCGACCTGGCCGAGCGTGCTGATCACCGGGGTTGCGGAGTCACCGACACCGGCGACCGGTGTCGTCGCCGGGAGCCCCCCGGCCATCAGCGCCTCGGCGACGGCCGGCAGCGTCCTGACGCCCATCAGCACCACGATCGTGGCCCCGACCGCGGCCAGCGCCTTCCAGTCCACGGTCGACCGCGGGTCGCCAGGGGGTACGTGCCCGGAGACGACAGTGAACGCCTGGACGACCCCGCGGTGCGTCACCGGGATCCCGGCGAGGCCGGGAACGGCGACCGCGCTCGTGACCCCCGGGACGACGTCGACCCGGAGCCCGGCCTCGACGCAGGCCTGCACTTCCTCCATCCCCCGGCCGAACACGTAGGGGTCGCCGCCCTTGAGGCGTACGACCCGCTGACCCGCGCGTGCGTGCTCGACCAGCAGGCGGTTGATCTCGTCCTGGGCCATCGAGTGGCCGCCGGGCACCTTGGACGCGTCGATGACCACCACGCTGGCTTCGAGCTCGTCCAGCAGCGCGAGCGGTGCCAGCCGGTCGGTCACCACGACGTCGGCCGCGGCCAGCTCGGCCCGGCCGCGGACGGTGATCAGGCCGGGGTCACCAGGTCCGCCACCGACGAGGACCACCCGCCCTGGCCCGGGCCGGCCGGGCGCCACCGGGTTCGTCATGACGTGGTCGATCACCTGGTCACGCAGCCGCGCCGCCCGGCGCGGGTCTCGGTCGGCATGCACCGCGACCGTGACCGAGCCGGCCCGACCGACCGCCGGGACCCAGGCGCTGCCCGCGAGGGCGTCGTCGGCCCGGCTGCAGAAGATCCTCAGGCTCTCGGCCTTCTCGGCGACCGCCGTGTTGACGGCGGGGTCGTCCGTGCAGGCGTAGGCCAGCCAGGCTCCGTCGAGGTCGCCGGGCACGTACCCCCGAGCGGTCCAGCGGAGCCGCCCGGTGGCCGCGAGGTCCATGAGCGCGGGGGTCGCGGACGGTGCGACGACGTGGACCTGCGCACCCGCCTCGAGCAGGGCGGCGACCCGGCGGAGCGCGACCGTCCCGGCCCCGACGACGACCACCGGGCGACCGGAGAGGCGCAGCCCGAGCGGGTACAGCCCCGCCCCCTGCTCAGCATCGGCGCCAGGATCCACAGCAGCACCGTAACGCGGCTCGCGGGAACGAAATAATTGAAACTTCTACTAGGTTGCGCCTGGCATGACACTCATCGACACCCGAACCGAGCTCCTCCTGGCCGACGACGCCCAGGAGCTGCTCTTCCGCTCGGCCCGATCCGCCAACAACTTCAGCGGCGAGCCGGTCAGCGACGACCAGGTCAACGCCATCTACGAGCTCGTCAAGTGGGCCCCGACAGCGATGAACACCCAGCCGCTGCGCGTGGTCCTGGTACGTACGCCGGAGGCCCGCGCCCGCCTGGTCCCGCACCTGGCCGAGGGCAACCGGGCCAAGACGGCGTCCGCGCCGCTGGTCGCGATCCTCGCCGCTGACACCGAGTTCCACGAGCACCTGCCCGAGCTGCTCCCGTATGCGCCTGGCGCCAAGGACCGGTTCGCCGACGCCGGCGCCCGCGAGGCCGCAGCCCGCTTCAACGCCACGCTGCAGGCCGGCTACTTCTTGCTGGGCGTCCGGGCCGCCGGGCTCGCTGCCGGACCGATGGGTGGCTTCGACGCCGCTGGGGTCGACGCGGAGTTCTTCGCGGACGGGCGGCTGCGCTCGTTCCTGGTCGTCAACATCGGCAAACCCGGCGCGGACGCATGGATGGACCGGCTGCCGCGCCTGCACCACGACGACGTGGTGACGTCAGTCTGACCAGAGCTGGGGCCGGCTCCAGCCGGCCTCAGCCAGCCTCAGCCGGCTACAGCTTGGTGATGCTCGGGTCAGCGCCCGCCAGCTGCTTGAGGCCTCCGGCACCGAAGTCGAGGCACAGGTAGTCGGCCGTGTCGACCGAGAGAACTCGGCCGAGGCCGTACCTGTCATGGGTCACCCGGTCGCCGACGGCGAACTCGCCAGGAGGTCGGACTGCGACCACCGGACGGTTGAACGGACTGCCCTCGAGGACTCGCTTGGGTGCGGCATGGGGATGGGTCACAGCCCTAGTGTCGCCCGTCGAGGGCCGTCAGCGCCAGCGTGCGAACGGCTCGACCTGGATCGAAGGCTCGATGACTACGATCCTGCACGTGAATCCTGCGGGCCCTGACGACGTCGACCCGGACCTTGACCCTGCGATCGGTGGCCCATCCGGACCCGCGGCCACCCCGCGTCTGGACGTCGCCGTCGTCATCGCACTAGGCGGCGGGCTCGGCGGGCTGGCCCGGCTGGGAGTCAACACCTGGCTGCCGCACGACGGCGGCAGCGGCGCGTTCCCCTGGTCCACCTTCACCGAGAACGTGCTCGGCTGCTTCCTCATCGGGGCCCTGATCGTCTGCGTTGCGCAGGTCTGGCCCCCGAACCGCTACCTCCGCCCGTTCCTCGGCACCGGGGTCCTCGGCGGCTTCACGACGTTCTCCGCGTACACCGCGGACACCCGGCTGCTGCTGGCCGGCGGGCACGCAGGGGTCGCGCTCACGTACCTGCTGGGCAGCCTGGTCGTCGGCCTGGTCGCGGTCGCCGCCGGCCAGCTGCTCGTGCGTCGTGGCTTCGTCGCGCAGAGCGCCAGGTGACCGCGTTCCTCGTGCTGCTGGGCGCCGCGCTCGGTGCCCCCAGCCGCTGGCTGCTCGACCTTGCGGTCCAGTCCCGTCATCGCGGGGTGTTCCCGCTCGGGACCGTGCTGATCAACGTGCTCGGCTCGTTCGCGCTGGGTGTCCTGCTCGGCGCGCCCGCCGACGGCTCCATGGGTGCCTCGCTGGTCGCCCTCGCCGGCACCGGCTTCTGTGGCGGCTTCACGACGTTCAGCACTTTCGGGTACGAGACGGTACGGCTGGCCGAGGAGGGCGACTACCGGGCCGCAGCCGTCAACGTCGGCACCAGCGTGGTGGCCGGACTGCTTGCCGCGTACGCCGGGTGGTCCCTCGCCGTGGCGTTCCTCGGCTAGACCTGTCAGCAACTCGTAACCAGCAAAACGCCCGTCCGCGATGGCCCCCTGCCCGAAACGGTGGTGCCATGGAACGGTGCTGAC
>JANMWN010000356.1:0-2855 GCA_031394045.1 Sporichthyaceae bacterium | reverse complement strand
CCGCCTCCAGCGGATAGCGTCCGTGCTCGTCGACGTCAGCGGCGTGACTCGCAGCGATCTCCAGGACGGGCGCGAGTCGGTCGTCGATCGTCATAGGTCGAACTCCTTGTCACCGAAGGAAGGAACGTGACGGTACCTCCGCATGCCCCCCGGCGATAGGTCCCGGGTGAGTCATGGACAGAAAGCGGACCAGACAGACTACCCGGCAGCTCCTCAACCCCGTCTGCTGATTCGTACCTACAAGGCCCGGCCATGGCACGTATCAGAAGTCGTGTGCCCAGGCCAAAATTGTGGCTAGAACGACGCTACCAGCATCGACGAACTCGCCGTCAGCCGGCCGGGTGAGCTCCTCCAGCCTCCGGAGCCAGCCACGTATCCCCCGGCCACTCACGCTCCCTCGGGATGACATACGTCGGGAATCCGGTAGGGTCCGCATCCCTTCCCGCAGCGTCGGGGATGTCTCCCTGTGTCACGACCCGCCGGCGTGGTCTCCCTGAGCGGTGTCAGATGTCTGGTGTTCGAGGCAGCTGCGTAGACGCTCGAGGTCCGCGGCGATGTTCTTGCGGACTTGTCGGGTCATGAGCGGGGAGGCCCACCCGAAGAACCGACCGGGGGTGCCGGCAGCGTGGATCGCGACCATCGTGCCGCCCTCGGCGTCGGCAAGCTCGTACCGGACCTTCATCGGGAACGGCCTCTGGACTGTCATCTCGACGAGACGGTCCGGCTCATAGCCGGACACGACATAGCCGTAGGTGAACGTGCGACCCATGAAGCGTGCGGTGCGCTCCACCGTCGAGCCGGCCACCAACGGCCCGTCTTGGGCGGGTCTGCTCGAGGTGATTCCGCCAGTCCACCTCAGGTCGTTCGCCGGGTCGAACATGAAGCCGGCAACCTCAGTGCGCGGACGCCGCACCAGAACCGACGGCCGCACGTCAACACCCATCGCGAGTCACTCTCCTTCGCCGGCGACCATGCTGCCTCACCCGGCGGCCGGGAAGAACGGCTGTGGCCTGTTCGAGGCGGCGACGGCAGCGAGACGGTCCTCGATCTGGGCCCAGGTCTGCGCGGTGTGGCCCAGGTCGATCTCGGGGTAGCCGTCCGCGAACCCGTAGTGACGGAAGAGCACCGACGTGCCCGACCCGGCGCGACTGGCCGGGCCCAGCTCCCACTCCCAGGTCGACCCCTCCCAGAACGGGAACCCGGAAGTGACGTGCATACGGACCAACTTGCCCGCCTCGGTGGTCACGTCGGCCAACAGATCGACCGGCGCCTGCGGGAAACCGAACCGGGCCTTGGTGTCGCTAACATCGCAGTCCGCCGTCCAGAACGCACGCTGCCCCTGCGTCGTCGCAAGCAGCTCAAAAACGCGGTCTGGGTCGGCGGCCACGTCGACGGTCAAAATGATCGTGCGCTCCACGGTTCCCTCCTGCGCTACGGTGGTCTAGCCTTATTTCAGTCTTGACTTAAATAGTAGGTTCGCGCAACCCCCCAAGGCGAGATGGATGCGGGATGGAGGCTCGACGTGGAGGCCCTGCAAGTGATCGCCGAGCCGCGACGGCTGCGCATCCTGGAGCTGGTGTGGGAGCGGGAGCTGTCCGCCGGCGAGATCGCTGCTCAGTTCGACGTGTCCTGGTCCGCGGTCAGTCAACACCTGTCGGTGCTGAAGGCGGCGGGCTTCGTAGTGGAGCGACGAGTAGGGACCAGCCGGATCTACCGCGCCGACCAGGAGGCCCTGGGTCCGCTGGGGAGGGTGGTCGAGGACTACTGGCGTACTGGTCTGACCAGGATGAAGGCGCTGGCCGAGGCCGAGCAGCGCGCCAACCGCAAGAAGGCAACGCCGTGACCGAGCGAGTGTTGGAGGTCAGTGTCACCGTCGACGCGGAGCCGGAGACGGTCTTCGCGTACTTCACCGACCCGGCCCGGTACGTGCAGTGGATGGGCAGCTCCGCCACTCTGGAGGCAACACCCGGAGGGACCTACCGCGTTTGGATGAGCGACGGCGTGGAAACCGCCGGACAGTTCCTCGAGGTCGACCCGCCGCACCGGCTGGTGTTCACGTGGGGCTGGACACAGGGCAACCCGGTCACGCCCGGATCCACCAAAGTCGTCGTCACCTTCACCAGGGTCGGCAACCGGACCCACGTGCTGCTGCAGCACTACGACCTGCCCACCGACGAACAGCTCGGGCACCACCGCCAGGGATGGGACATGTACCTGAGCCGCCTCGCCGCACGACTACGCGGCGAAGACCCCGGCCACGACCCCAACGGGTAATGATCAAGGGCGAGGACAGACCAACTCGCCCGCGCAGTCCAGGTCCGCCGCTTCGATGACCGAGTATCCGACTGGCTCGCCGTGGGGGTCACCGTCACACCATCCCCCCCATGCGGCCATTGCCTGCCGCCGCGAAGGGCGAGACGAGCGACAAGAGATCTGAGCAAATGACCCAGAGGTCCTGCTGCTTTCGAGCTCGAAGCCGATGCGCGATCCACTCGGCGGTCATCTGCGGTCACAGACAGCAGAGGCTTGATCACCAAGATCGATGATCAAGCCTCTGACCGGCACTTACTTCTTAGCGGGGGCAGGATTTGAACCTGCGACCTCTGGGTTATGAGCCGCGGGAGCACGGGACTTCAGCACACCCCGCTGGACGGTTCTGGACGCCAGTGGACGAGGCGTCTTCGCAGGTCAGCGGCCCGTCGATGTCCGCCGATGTCCAGCGGCGTCCACAGTCGTCGTTGCACGCGCTGTTGTCACTCTGTTGACATTCGACCGAAGCACCGGGACCTCTTGACCGTCAGGCGGTTCGCCCAGCCTCGTTCAGCCAGCCGTCGAGCAAGGACCCGACCACCTGC
>JANMWN010000342.1:0-1977 GCA_031394045.1 Sporichthyaceae bacterium | reverse complement strand
GGCTTCCACTCGCCGTACCCGCCGTCGCGGCTCGAGGAGCACTACCTGCCCGACCTCGACCGCGTCCTCGACGCCGTCGACCGATCGCTCGCGTACTGAGCAGGGAGAGCCAGCCATGGGTAGGCACGAGCAGTTCCGGCTCCCCGACGTCGGCGAAGGCCTGACCGAGGGCGAGATCCTGCGATGGTTCGTCGCCGTCGGCGACACCGTCGTGGTCAACCAGACGATCGTCGAGATCGAGACGGCCAAGGCCGCCGTCGAGCTGCCGAGCCCGTACGCGGGCCGGGTCGTCGGCCTGCTGGTCGAGGCCGGGGCGACCGTCGACGTGGGTACGCCGATCATCACGATCGACACCGACCCGGCTGCGGCCGACCCCGACGGCGGTTCCTTCGACCCGGCTCCTTCCGCCGCGGCCGATACTGGCGCGGCCGATGCTGGCGCGGCCGACCTGCAGGCGACCGAGTTCGTCCCCACCCCCAAGCCCGAACGTGAGGCGGTGCTCGTCGGGTACGGCGTGATGTCCGCGTCCGCGAGCCGCCGTCCTCGGCGTGCCGCCGGTGGCGCCGCGCGGCCGGTGCAGCCCACCCGGCACGGGGGCCTCGAGGTCGGCCGGGCCGTGGAGCGCGCCCTGGCCGACGCACCGGCCGGCCCGGCGCCGGCCCGCGCGAAGCCGCCGGTGCGCAAGCTGGCCAAGGACCTCGGCGTCGACCTCACCGACGTACCCGCGTCCGGCCCGTTCGGGACCGTGACCCGGGGGGACGTCGAGTCGTACGCCAGCTCCGGTGGCAGCGGTGCCACCGGGCTTGTGGTGCACAGCACCGAGGGTGAGCGCCGGGAGCCCGTCAAGGGCGTACGCAAGCTGATGGCCGAGGCCATGGTGCGCTCGGCGTTCACGATCCCGCACGTCACCGAGTGGGTCGAGGTCGACGTCACCCGCAGCGTCAAGCTCGTCGCCCGGCTGCGCGAGACGCCGGGCTTCACCGACGCCAGGGTGTCGCCGCTGCTGCTGGTCGCCCGCGCGGTGCTCCTGGCGCTGAAGGGCTCGCCCGACGTCAACGCGCGCTGGGACGACGAGACCCAGGAGATCGTCCACAAGGACACCGTCAACCTTGGCTTCGCGGCGGCCACCCCGCGCGGCCTGGTCGTGCCCAACATCAAGGGCGCCGACCGGCTGTCCTTGCCCGAGCTCGCCCACGCGCTGACCGACCTCGTGGCCACCGCCAAGGCCGGGCGCACCACCCCGCTCGACATGTCCGGCGGTACCTTCACGATCACCAACATCGGCGTCTTCGGCATCGATGGCGGTACCCCGATCATCAACCCCGGCGAGGGCGCGATCCTGGCCGTGGGCGCGTTCCGCGAGAAGCCCTGGGTGCACAAGGGCCGGATCCGGGTCCGCTGGGTCGCCGGGCTGACGCTCTCGTTCGACCACCGGTTCATCGACGGCGCCGCCGGCTCCCGGTTCCTCGCCGACGTCGCCGCCGTCCTCGCCGACCCCGCCGTACCCCCACCCTCCCGCTGACCCGCCGCGCCGCGCCGTCTTTTTCCGAGTCCATCTTGAGAGATCACTGGCCCCTGGCCGAGCGTCGAGCCGGCGGACAAGGTTGACGATTCGTTTGATCTAGCACCTACAACCGTCGAGCTTGTCGCCCGAGGGCGCAGAATGTCGGGCATGAGGATCCACACGGTCCAGCTGGCGACCGACCTGACCGAGCCGAACGACGTCCGCGTACGCCGCGCCACCGACCTGGTCCGTGCTCAGCGCGGTGCCGACCTGGTCGTGCTGCCCGAGCTCTGGGTCCAGGGCGGTTTCGCGTTCCGGACCTTCGCCGCCACGGCCGAGCCGCTCGACGGGCCGATCGCCGCCGCCCTCGCCGCAGCGGCCCGTGACCTCGGCGCATGGCTGCACGGTGGCTCGATCGTCGAGCGCGCCGACGACGGGCGGCTCTTCAACACCAGCCTGCTGTTCCGGCCCGA
>JANMWN010000332.1:0-6856 GCA_031394045.1 Sporichthyaceae bacterium | reverse complement strand
CGCGGTCTGCACGACGAGCAGGTCGCCGGCCGCGGCCGGGACGTTGACGCTCCCTGGCTGGGTGAGCCGGGTCCAGGCGAGCCCGATGGAGCCGCGGACGTCGGCCGGGGCGGTGGTCCCGACGGTGAGCCGGTAGACGTGCTGGTCAGGCCCCTCGGTGCCGATGACGAGTACGCCCTTGGACACGTCAGCGACCGCGCGTACCTGGACGCCAGGCGGTGAGCTCGGGCGGCCGTCCACGTGCAGCGCGTACCTGTCCTCGGCGACCTCGACGGTGAGCAGCTCGCCGCCCGGCGTCCAGGCGGGGGTGCCGGGCACGACGTCGACCCAGATCGGGTCGGTGAGCTCGCGCAGCACCGCGGTCGCACCCGTGGCCGGGTCGATCGTGAGCACCGGCGCGGACTCCTGCCGCCGGGTCAGGACCTGGAGCAGGGGCAGCCCGTGGGCGGACCAGTGGACCGACACGACGTACGGGTACGCGGCCCGGTCCCAGACCACCTCGTGCCGGGAGCCGTCAAGACCCAGCAGCCAGAGCGAGACGTCGGCGTTGGCGGTGCCGGCGGCCGGGTAACGGTGCTCGGCAGCCGGGACCCCGGGGTTCTCCGGGTCGCCGATGTGCCAGACCTGCACGGGGGACTCGTCCACCCGCGCCACGATCAGGGCGGACGAGTCCGGCGCCCACCAGAAGCCGCGGTAGCGGTCCAGCTCCTCGGCGGCGGCGAAGTCGGCCAGCCCGTAGGCCACGTGGTCGCCGTCCGGCTCCGCGAGCGGGCGGCTCGGGCCCGACCCGTCCGCGGGCACGACGTGCAGGGCCGCCCGTGCGGCGTACGCGACGTACCGCCCGTCCGGGGACAGCCGCGGGTCGACGACCGGGAGCACCGCCGCGAGCTCGCGAGCGCCACCAGCACCCGCACCCGCACCCGCACCCGCACCAGCAACAGCACCAGCAACAGCACCAGCAACAGCACCAGCACCAGCACCAGCATCAGCATCAGCATCAGCACCAGCACCGGCACCGGCACCGGCGAGCAGGTCGGCGACGAACAGCCGGGACGACAGCGCGAAGCACGCGAGCCGTCCCTGCGCGTCCGTGGCGTACGCGGTGATGCCGGCGCCACCCTCGCGCATCCGCTCCCGCCGCGACCGCTCCTGCGCCGACAGGTTCTCCGCGTCGCCGGCCAGCAGGTCGGCCGGGTCGACGACGAGCCGTTCGCTGCCGGTCGCGACGTCGAGCACCCACAGCGACGTGGCCCGCGCGGTCCCGGAGCCCGAACGAAGGAACGCGACCCGCTCCCCGTCCGCGGACGGGCCGAACGCCCGTGGCGCGCCGAACGTGAACCGCCCGGTGCGCGCCGACCGGCGGGGGAAGGAATCGTCGACGGTGCTCAAAGAGGCCATGAGCCGATCCTGCCAGGCCCCCGTAGGCTCGCCGCATGACTGAACTTTCAACGTTGCCGGCCCGCCGCCTCCTGCTCGTGCACGCCCACCCGGACGACGAGTCGATCGGCACTGGCGTGACGATGGCCAGGTACGCCGCCGAGGGTGCCGCCGTCACGCTCGTCACCTGCACCCGCGGCGAGGAGGGCGAGGTGCTGGTCCCCTCCCTCGCCCAGCTGGCGGCCGCTGCCGACGACCAGCTCGGCCCGCACCGCGAGGTCGAGCTCGCGGCCGCGATGGTCGAGCTCGGCGTGAGCGACCACCGCTTCCTCGGCGGGTCCGGGCGCTGGCGCGACTCCGGGATGATGGGTACGCCCTCGAACGACCGGCCGGACGTGTTCTGGAAGGCCGACCTGGTCGAGGCGGCGGCTGAGCTGGTCAGCGTGATCCGCGAGACTCGCCCGCAGGTCGTCGTCACGTACGACACCTTCGGCGGGTACGGGCACCCCGACCACATCCAGGCGCACCGGGTGGCGATGTACGCCAGCCAGCTCGCGGGCGCCGCCGGGTTCCGGCCCGAGCTGGGCCCGGCCTGGAGCGTCTCGAAGATCTACTGGCTGGCCCTGCCGCGCTCGGTGATGCAGAACGGCATCGACGCGCTGATCGCCGCGGGCGGCTCGGGCTTCTTCGGCGTGGAGTCGGTCGACGACCTGCCGTTCCTCACCGACGACGCCGCCGTGACCACGCACATCGAGGCATTGAACCTCGAGCCGGCCAAGCTGGCGGCGCTACGGGCGCACGCGACGCAGGTGCCCGATGACCACGGCTTCTTCCGGCTGGCCGAGCTCATGGGCCCGCAGGCGATGGGCAACGAGTTCTTCACCCTGGCGTACGGCCCGAAGGGACCCGACCTGGACGCCGACGGCCGCGAGCGCGACCTGTTCTCCGGGGTGGCCTGAGCCTGCCTGAGTGCCTGCCGGAGCCAACCGAACCGCGTCGGCAGGGGGGCCGTTCGGCCCGAGTTGCTAGGCCGACCGAGTGAACGGAGGCTCCCGGTCCCCCACTGGAGGGAACACTGGCGTTGGGTGACGGTGCGTGATCAGCAACCGAGCAGAGGGACATGCCAGTGACAGAGCGTAAGGCGCCGGCGATCATCGACATGGGGTCCGTGGACGTGGGCCGAAGCCGCGAGCGATCGCGCCGCCGCCGGGTCCGCAAGGCCCTGCTCCTGCTGGCCGTCCCCGTCGGCTTCGTGGCCATGCGCGTCGCCACCGGCAACGGTTCGGACATCATCTCCATCCCGGTCATCGACCCGATGTACTGGATGGAGGGCGCGATCGTCGTCGCCATCGTGGCCAGCACGGGCTACATGATCTTCGGTGGCGCCAGGTCGCCGCACGTGATGTACCGGCCCGAGCAGATCGACATCACCATCGACGACGTCAAGGGCATCGACGTGGTCAAGGAGGACGTCGTCCGCTCGCTCAACCTGTTCCTCGCGCACAAGAAGTTCGCCGCCGAGACCGGTGGTGCCCCTCGGCGCGGCCTGCTCTTCGAGGGTGCCCCCGGCACCGGCAAGACCCACCTCGCCAAGGCGATGGCCCGCGAGGCCGGCGTGCCCTTCCTCTACGTCAGCGCCACCTCCTTCCAGTCGCAGATGTACGGCGCCACTGCGCGCCGCATCCGCTCGTACTTCAAGGCCCTGCACAAGGCGGCCCGTCAGGAGGGCGGCGCCATCGGCTTCATCGAGGAGATCGACGCGATCGGCTCGGCCCGTGGTGGCTTGTCCGCCACCTCGATGCCGGACAGCCTGCGGGCGCTCGGGATGCCCATGGGCTGCGGTGGCCTGTCCGGCCTGCCGTCGATCTCGATGTCCCAGTCGCACGGCGCGCTGACCAGGAACTCGATGGTGTCCGAGGGCATCGGCGGCGTGGTCAACGAGCTGCTCGTCCAGATGCAGAGCTTCGACGAGCCGACCGGCATGCAGAAGCTCAACACCCGGTTCATCGACTGGGCCAACCTGTTCCTGCCCATCGGGCACCAGATCCACCGCCCGGTCCCGCCGAAGACCAACCTGCTCCTGATCGCGGCGACCAACCGCGCGGACAACCTCGACCCTGCTCTCCTGCGGCCCGGCCGCTTCGACCGGCGGTTGACGTTCGAGTCGCCGACCAAGGCCGGCCGGCGCGAGCTGATCGACCTGTTCCTTGGCCGGCGTACGCACGGGGCCGAGCTCGACCTGGACGAGCAGCGCGACGCCATCGCGGCCGCCACCCAGGAGTACACGCCGGTCATGCTCGAGCACCTCTTCGACGAGGCACTGGTCAACGCCATGCGTCGCGGCGACGTGGCGATGAGCCGGGCCGACGTCGAGGAGGCCCGCCTGGTCGAGGAGGTCGGGCTCGGACAGCCGGTCGCCTACACGGTCCACGAGAAGCGCCTGATCGCGACGCACGAGTCGGGTCACGCCACCATCGCCTGGCTGGTCGCGCCCCAGCGCCGCCTCGAGGTGCTGACGATCGTCAAGCGTCGTGAGGCGCTCGGCCTGCTGGCGCACGGCGACCGCGAGGACGTCTTCACTCGTTCCCGTACCGAGATGCTCGGCCTGATCCAGATCGCCTTCGGCGGCCAGGTGGCCGAGGAGCTGTTCTTCAACGACATCTCGACCGGTCCTGGCGGCGACCTGCTGTACGCGACCAACGTGGCCGCGCAGATGGTCGGCGCCGTCGGCATGACCGACACCCTCATCTCTTACGGCGCGGTCCAGGGGTCGGCGTTCAGCGACACCAACCTGGTCGGCCGGGTGCTCGGCGACCCGGACGGCCGGGCCAGGGTCGAGGACATCCTGCAGCAGCAGAAGCAGCGGGCGCACTCGCTCCTGGACGCCAACCGGCACCTGGTCGAGGCCCTGCGCGACGCGCTGCTCGAGCGGCACGAGCTCGTGGGGACCGAGATCACCGACGTGCTCGAGGAGGCCCTGGCCAAGGGACCTCGCCCGCTCTCGATCGACCTGCGCGAAGTGGTACGCAGCACCGAGGGCTGATACCCACGTCTACAGCACCGGCGCCAACCCGCCGATGAGGCGGGTATGGAGCAGGTACTCGATCCCGACACGGCTGCCGCTGCTGGCGTTGCTGATGGCGCCGACGCGGCCGACGCTCCCCAGGGGTACCCGACTGGCGTGATCGTGCGCTTCGGCAGCGCGCGCTACGCCGTCGCCATGTCGTGCGTGGCCGAGGTCGTACCCGTACCGCCGATGAGCCGGGTGCCCGGGTGCCCGTCCTGGTTGTCCGGAGTCGTGAACTGGCGCGGTCGCGTGCTCCCGGTCGTGGACCCGCGCTCGCTGGTCGGCGCCGAGCTGATCCCGATGCCCAGCAGCGCCAGGCTCCTCGTCCTGTCGATGGACGGGGTCGAGGCCGGCCTACTCGCCGAGGCCGTCTCCGGACTGCTCGAGGCCGGCGACGAGGACCCTGAGCCGCCGCCCGCGACGGCCTCGCCGTCCGCGACGTCGTTGGTGACCGGTGTCGTCAACGACGCGAACGGTCCGCTCTCCCTGCTGGACGCCGCGGCGGTCCTCCGCCTGCGTTCGCAGCTGCCCTCCGCCCGTCGGTAGGAGCGGCTCGCGCCTTCGGTAGGCGCCCTGACCTACAGCCGGAGGGCGATCTGCCCGATGGCCAAGGAAGGCACCGTCAGTCGGTGTAGGGGTACGGCAAGAGGGGTGGACGAGTGGACGTCTCGAAGCGACTGGCCGCAGCGGCCGGGATCACCATGTGGGGCGGTGTGCTCTTCGCCATTCTCGCCGCCGTGCTCACGGGCCCGGTGCTGCACGTTGCCGTCATCCACTGGCCCGCGGCGATCGCCTGGTCCATCGCCGGAGCCGCACTCGCTGCGCAGACGACGTACCTGGCCACCCGCGCCCTGCACCGTCAGGTCGAGGTCGGCAAGGTCCGGCGGACCGCTCGCCAGATCCTGGTCCTCGAGGTCGTCTACATCACCGGCATCGCGGTCGTCACGGGCGGCCTCAACGGCGGTGGCTGCGTCATGCTCATCCTGGTGCCGCTGTTCACCGGCCTTATCCTCAGCCAGCGCCAGACCCTGCTCTTCGCGCTGGGTCTCGGCGTCGCGGTCTTCCTGGTCGGCTTCCTCTCGCACACCTGGATCACCGCCAACTTCGCGATGGGCGGCGTCGCGCTGATCACCATCCCGATCATGACCCTTGTCAGCGGCCAGCTCGCGACGACGGTGCTCGACCAGGAGCAGCGCGCGCAGCAGGACCGCAAGGACCTGGAGTTCCAGGTCGGCGAGCTCTCGCAGGCACTCGTACGCGCCGCCGAGGGTGACCTGTCGGTCTCGGCTCCCACCCGCGAAGACGGGGCCGAGTCGCACGCCGGGATCGCCTCCCTGTCGACCTCGTTCAACGACACCATCGGCAACCTGCGGCTGCTCGTCGCCCAGATCCGGGGCGGTGGCGACCAGCTCTCGACGAGCGCCGGGGAGCTGCTGGCCACGGCCGAGGAGCACGCGGCCAGCGCGACCCAGCAGTCGTCCGCGGTCGCGGAGACCACCTCGACGATCGAGGAGCTGGCCGCGACGGCAGCCCAGATCGCCGACACCGCCGAGTCGGTCGCGCGCTACGCCGCCGAGACGCTGCGGTACGCGGAGGACGGCCGCGTCGCGGTGACCGCGTCGGTCAACGCGATGGACTCCATCGCCGACCGTGTCGACTCCATCAGCAACCGCGCGCTGTCGCTGGGCGAGAAGAGCCAGGAGATCGGCCGGATCCTCGTGGTCATCGACGACCTGGCCGACCAGACCAACCTGCTTGCCCTCAACGCGGCCATCGAGGCGGCGCGAGCCGGCGAGCACGGTCGCGGCTTCGCCGTCGTCGCCGCCGAGGTACGCAAGCTGGCCGAGCGGGCGCAGGAGTCCACCGGTCAGATCCAGACCATCGTCGCCCAGATCCAGTCCGAGACCAACGCCACCATCCTGGCCAGCGAGGAGGGCACCCGCGAGGTGCACCACGGTGCCGAGCTGGCCCGCGACGTGGTGGACGCGCTCGAACGGATCTCGGGGATGGTCGACGAGACCACCACCGCGGCCAAGGAGATCTCGATCGCCACCCAGCAGCAGCGGTCGGCGTCGGACCAGGTCGTCTCGGCCATGACACAGGTGTCCGACGTGTCCCGCCAGTACGTCGTGGGCTCGAAGCAGTCGGCCGCCGCCGCTGCCCAGCTGAACGACCTCGCCGCCGAGCTGCGCGCCTCCATCGCGCAGTTCCGGGTCTCCTGAAGCCGGAAGGGAACATCACGTGAGCGGCTGGACCGACGACCCCGAGCTCGTCGCGATCTTCCGTGCCGAGGTCGACGAGAAGCTGGCCTCGCTGCGCGACGGTCTGCTCCAGCTGGAGGGGCACCGCGCCCCCAAGCAGCTCATCGCCGTCCTGTTCCGGGACGCCCACACCGTCAAGGGCTCGGCGCGG
>JANMWN010000300.1:0-2293 GCA_031394045.1 Sporichthyaceae bacterium | reverse complement strand
ATCCTCGCCGTCGACGACACCATGGGCTCGATCCTCAACTGGTACCGCGAGGAGGGGATGATCTTCAAGGGTGGCTCGGGCGCCGGGCTCAACCTGTCGCGGATCCGGTCCTCCAAGGAGCTGCTGTCCTCGGGCGGCACCGCCAGTGGTCCGGTCTCCTTCATGCGCGGCGCTGACGCGTCCGCGGGCACCATCAAGTCGGGCGGCGCCACTCGCCGCGCGGCCAAGATGGTCGTCCTTGACGTCGACCACCCCGACATCGAGGAGTTCGTCGAGACCAAGGCGCGCGAAGAGGACAAGATCCGGGCCCTGCGTGACGCGGGCTTCGAGATGGACCTCGGCGGGCGCGACATCACCTCGGTCCAGTACCAGAACGCCAACAACTCGGTCCGGGTGAGCGACACGTTCATGCGCGCGGTCGAGGCTGACGGCGAGTTCGGGCTGCGGGCCCGTGGCACCGGCGAGGTCATCGAGACCGTCCAGGCCAAGGGACTGTTCCACACCATCGCCCAGGCGGCCTGGGCCTGCGCCGACCCCGGCATCCAGTACGACGACACCATCAACGACTGGCACACCAACCCCGAGACCGGCCGCATCACCGCGTCCAACCCGTGCTTCCCGGCTGACCAGCGGGTCGTGACCGACCGCGGGCTGATCCCGATCGGTCAGCTGGTCGCCCGCGCGGCGGAGGGGGAGACCTTCGGCATCTACACCAATGACGTGACGGCGGAGGTCGACCCGCAGTCCCGGGTGATCGCTACCAATCCGCTCCGCTACATGGTCACGGGCACGAACGAGATCGTCGAGCTCGAGTTCTCCGACGGGTCGCTGCTGCGCTGCACTCCCAACCACCGGGTCTGGACCGAGAACCAGGGATGGGTACGTGCCGAGAACCTGACCTCGCAGGACCGGGTGGTGCGATCCCTGGAACGCGCTCCACGGACGATGGCCAGCGAGGGACTGCCTGCCCAGGCCTTGCTCGCGGCGAGTCGTGCTCGCGGCAGTGCGGTGCAGCTGCCGACCAAGTGGACGCCAGAGCTGGCTCACTACCTGGGTTGGCTGGTCGGCGACGGATGCCTGACCGAGGCCGGCGCTGTCACCGTCTACGGGTCTGCTGACGATCGCGAGAGCGTGCTGCCCCAGCACCAGTCGCTGCTACGAGAGATCGCCGGCTTCGAGAGCAAGCCCAGCGTCCAGGCGAACGGCACCGTTCAGCTGCGAGCCATGCGCTCGAAGTTCCGCGAGTTCCTCGCAGGCCTTGGCGTCAGCACGGGCCGTTCGGCCGACAAGACTGTCCCGGCCGCACTCCTTGAAGCCCCGGAGGAGTCCCTCTCGGCGTTCCTTCGCGGTCTCTTCGATGCCGACGGCTGGGTCGTCAACCAGGTGGACAAGGGCACGCGATACGTCGGTCTGGGCAGCCGGTCCCAGGTGCTGCTCCGTGATGTTCAGGAGCTGCTGGGCGGATTCGGCATCCGAAGCCGCATCTACGAGGGGACATCCAGGGCCGACTCGTTCGCCTACACCCGGCGCGGCGGCGAAGAGGTGACCTACGGCTCGGAGGGACCGACCTTCGACCTGCGGATCTCTGGCCGGTCGATCGCCGAGTTCGCTTTCCTGATCGGTTTCAGCCTGCCTGCCAAGAGCGCGAAGCTGGAGGCCCTCCTGTCCAACCACGGCTTCTACGAGGTGGACGAGACGATTGCCCTGACCTCGCGTCGCTCGACCGGCTTCGAGACCACCTACAACCTCACCGAGCCGCGCAACCACTCGTACATCGTGTCCGGTGTCGTCGTGGCCAACTGCTCGGAGTACATGAGCCTGGACAACTCCTCGTGCAACCTGGCCAGCCTCAACCTGCTCAAGTTCCTCAAGGACGACGACACCTTCGACGCGGTCACGTTCGCCAAGGCCGTCGAGGTCATCATCACTGCGATGGACATCTCCATCTGCTTCGCCGACTTCCCGACCGAGCCGATCGGTGACACCACCCGCAAGTACCGCCAGCTCGGCATCGGCTACGCCAACCTCGGCGCCCTGCTGATGGCCTCCGGCCTGGCCTACGACAGCGACGCCGGCCGCGCCTTCGCCTCGGCGGTCACCTCGCTGATGACCGGTACCGCGTACAAGCGGTCCGCCGAGCTGGCCGGCATCGTCGGCCCGTACGAGGGGTACGCCCGCAACGCCGAGGCGCACACCCGGGTCATGCGCAAGCACGCGGCCGCCAACGACGGCGTGCGTACGTTCGGCTCGTTCGACCAGTCCGTGCACCGCGAGGCCGCGGCTGCGTGGGAGG
>JANMWN010000298.1:0-8455 GCA_031394045.1 Sporichthyaceae bacterium | reverse complement strand
GATCTTTCGTCGTCGCCGGCTCTGACATCGCGATCTTCGACACCTTCAACGTCCGGAGCACGGTCAAGGGAGCCGCGGTTCCCTCGGGCGATCACCTGACCGACAGCTTCCTTGTGCTGCGAGCCACCCGCCTGCTCCTGCCGCGGGTGAGAGTCCTGGCAGTAGGGGCGACTACCACCAGTGGTACCCAGTCGCCACAGACGACAGGTGAGACCGGAGGGAACCAGACTCCGAACCCGCAGACCGGGCAGTTGGTCACTGTCGCGGTAACCCAAGCTCAGGCTGAGGCTCTGGTGCAGGGGATACAGACCGGGACGCTCTACCTCGGCTTGCTAACCGACAGCTCGCAGACCGCAGTTGGCACCGGCGTGACTGACCTGACCCTCTTCCAGGCTCGGTAGGGACGATCATGCCCATTCTCTTCGTCGCCCACGCGACCACGTCAGACAGCTTTGCGTTTGCTGTCGGACGTGACTCCCTCGTTGTCGACAGCATGCCCGCGTTGTTGCGCGCGATCGAGGAAGACCCGAACGAGCTGCTCGTGGTCATCGGGCCGGAGGTCGACCTCACTGCTGCGGTCACCTTCGCCGAGGCCAACCGCATGCACAGGCCGCAGCTGGGTGTGGTCCTGGCCCGGCATCGCGTCGATGTGACAATCCTTAGCCAGGCCCTGCGGGCCGGGATCCGGGAGGTCGTGAACCCGGACGACCTGTTGGCAGTGGCGGGCGCCTGCCGACGATCCCTAGAAGTCTCCCACGGCATGCTCGGCGCCACGGATCATTCCGGCCAAGCCACCGAGGGACAGGTGGTGACCGTCTTCTCGGCCAAGGGTGGCTGCGGGAAGACGATGGTCGCGACCAACCTCGGCGTGGCCTTGGCAGCGGGCGGTGCACGGCGGGTCTGCGTGCTCGATCTCGACCTTGCCTTTGGAGACGTGGGCATGGCGCTCCAGCTGAGGCCGCAGCGCACAATCGTGGATGCCTTGGCGATGCTTGGCTCGATGGACGCTACCGGAGTCCAGTCATTGCTCACCCCGCACAGCCCAGGACTGGACGTGATCTTGGCCCCGGTCCAGCCTGGGGATGCGGAGCGGATCACGGTCCCGGTTGTCACGGAGCTCATCCGGAGCCTGCGGCGGATGTTCGACTTTGTGGTGATCGACACGCCGCCGGCCTTCACCGAGACCACGTTAGCGGCGTTCGACGCGGCCGACGCCTACGTACTGCTGGCGACACTCGACGTATCGGCACTGAAGAATCTGCGGCTTACGCTCGACATGCTCGACATCCTGGGCTACCCGAGGGAGAGCTGGCGGCTGGTCCTGAACCGTTCTGACTCGAAGGTTGGACTCACGCAGTCCGATGTTGAGAACACGTTGAAGATGCCGCTCAGCGCACGCATCCCCAGCAGCCGCTCGGTCTCGGCCGCCATGAACAAGGGGGTGCCGTTGACTCTTGAGGAGCCTGGTCACCCGGTCAGCGTCGCGATCCGCCACCTCGCCGATGACCTGCTGCGCAGCCGTCGCGACCCGAAGGTGCTTCCGGACGGTGACGGCGCAGCGCGCTCGACGAACCGTCGACGCCGGTCACGGCGCCCACTGTCGGCGATCCGTCACGGCGGCACGTCATGAGTCTTGCCGACCGACTCACGCAGGCGAGGAACCTGCAGGCGGACCAGCCGAGCTACTCGTCTCCCGCCGAGCGCGGTGGGCCGGTGCGCAGGATGCGCCAGGCCGACCCTTTCGCGGCTGTCAAGCAGACCGTCCATGCAGCTCTGATGCAGAACCTGGGTCCCCGGTTGTACGACGCCCACCTGAACCAGGACGAGCTCGAGCAGCAGGTTCGTCAGATGCTGCAGGTGGTTCTGGAGAGCGAGGAGACACCCCTAACTGCGTCCGACCGGACCCGGATCGCCCAGGAGGTCGCGGACGACATTCTGGGACACGGTCCGCTAGAGCCCTTCCTGCGCGATCCGCAGGTCACCGAAATCATGGTGAACGCGTACGACCAGGTCTTCGTAGAGCGTTTTGGCCGGCTGACCCAGGTCGACGCCTCTTTTCAGGACGAGGCGCACCTGCGGCGGACGATCGACAAGATCGTGGGGGCGGTGGGCCGCCGGGTCGACGAGTCCAGCCCAATGGTGGACGCCAGACTCGTCGACGGGAGCCGGGTCAACGCGGTCATCCCTCCGGTGACCCTCGACGGCTCGGTACTCACCATTCGCAAATTCTCCACGGATGCATTCACCGCCGCGGACCTGGTGACGTTCGGCACGATGTCGTCAGCGGTGCGGGAGTTCCTCGACGCCTGCGTCCGGGGTCGCCTCAACATCTTGATCAGTGGTGGCACAGGGTCGGGCAAGACCACGACCCTCAACGTGCTGTCTGGCTTCATCCCGGCCGACCAGCGCATCGTCACCATCGAGGATGCCGCCGAGCTTCAGCTGCGCCAGGAGCACGTCGTCCGGATGGAATCGCGGCCCGCGAACATTGAGGGTCGCGGGGCCATTTCCATCCGTGACCTGGTGCGCAACGCGCTGCGCATGCGTCCTGACCGCGTCGTGGTGGGCGAGGTCCGCGACGGCGCGGCGCTGGACATGCTGCAGGCAATGAACACCGGGCACGACGGCTCTATCACCACGGTCCACGCCAACTCGCCAAGGGACTCGCTGGCACGTCTGGAGACCATGGTCCTGATGGCAGGCATCGATCTGCCGGTCCGAGCGATCCGCGAACAGGTCGCCAGCGCGATCGACCTGATCGTCCACCAGGCCCGCCTCAAGGACGGCAGCCGGCGAATCACCAAGGTCACCGAAGTGGTGGGTATGGAGGGCGACGTCGTCACCCTGCAGGACCTGTTCGCCTTCGACTTCCAGGCCGGGATGGACGACGCCGGCGCGTACCGCGGCCAGCTGCGTCCAGTCGGACTACGCCCGACCTTCTCGACCAAGCTGGCTGACTCAGGCGTTCAGCTGCCCGCTGAGATGTTCGGGTTCGAGGCCGGCCGATGATGTGGCGAGGCACGCGAAGGATGACGGTAGTGGTGGGCGTGCTGATGGCTGCGCTCTTGCTGCCGGTTCCCGTATGGGCCAGCGATAACGCGGAGATCACGTCCGCCAGTGCCTCCGGGGACAACCTTGCCCTGTCTGTGAGCGTGAATGGTGTTCCGGCCGGCTCGCACGTGGATCCATCCTCCGTCGTTGTCACGGTCGACGGCTCACCCGTTCCAGCATCGGTCCGGTCCCTCTCGGCCCCGAGCGGCACGAGCGCGGCACGCTCGGCGATGATCGTGATCGACACGAGCGGCTCGATGGCCGGTGCACCGCTGGCCCAGGCCAAGGCGGCAGCCGTCGCCTTCCTGCGGATGCTTCCCGCGGACGTCTCCGTCGGGCTCGTGTACTTCGCCGATGCTCCACACCTGGTCGAGCGGCCCACCCGGAATCGGCGTGCGGTGGAGCTTCAGTTGGGCCGCCTGACAGCCGGCGGCAACAGCACGCTGTACGACGGGATCAGTCTGGCTCTGCGACAGCTCCCCACGTCCGGCCAAAGGCTGCTGTGCGTTCTCAGCGACGGGGGGGACACGACCAGCCACACGGCCCTGGGCGCTATGACGGCGGCTCTGTCCCGATCGGGCGTGTCGACGGAGATCGTCGGCTACCGGACCGGCACGGTCCAGATGGCAGCGCTGCGCAAGCTCGCGGCAGCGGTCGGTGGGCGTCTCGTTCCCGCGTCCGACGCGGCATCCCTGGTGGGGGCTTTCACGACTGCCGCCGCCAGCTTCGCCACCCAGGTCACTTTCGACGCCACACTGCCCGGATCGCTGGCCGGTGGCAACCACGAAGTGACGGTCACGCTGCACGTCGGCTCCTCGGTCGTCGTTGCCTCCAGCTCCTTTGACACCGCGCTCACCGCTGTGCCGACGCCTACCGCAGCCGAGCCGACAGCCGGTGCAGTTTCCTTGAACGGTCTTGCGCGGCCTGGCGCGCTCATCCCGCTCCTGGCTCTGGTCTTCGTCGCGCTGTTGGTGATGCTGCTCGTCGTGCTCGCTCCGAAAAGCCGTGCCCGCGACAACCTCGCCGGAGTGGACGCCTACCGACTGGCCTCTCTTGCCCGGGTTCAGCCTGGGCCTGACGAGGTCGAGCGCCGCGCGGGGATCAGTCAGCTGGCTCTGGGTGTCTCCGACCGTTTCGTCGAGCGGCGTGGTGTCGCTACGAAGCTGACCGATCGACTCGACCGGGCGGACATCCGCATGAAGGCCAGCGAGTGGGTGCTGCTTCGCACCTGCGTCGGAGCCTTCGCGGTGGCGGCCGGGATGCTCCTACTGGGCAACCTCATCATCGGGGCACTCCTGGGGGTTCTCCTGACCGCACTGGCCTCGCACATCTACATCGGCGTGAAAGCGGAGCGTCGGGTCAAGGCATTCGAGGCCGCGCTGCCGGACAGCCTTCAACTGGTCGCCAGCTCGATCCGCACCGGCTTTTCGTTGACCCAGGCCCTTGACGCTGCGGCCGAGTACGGCGCTGAGCCGTTGGCGGGGGAGTTCAACCGTGCACTGGCCGAAACGCGACTGGGCGCCTCCCTTGAGGATGGGCTGGACCGGGTGGCCGACCGGATGGACAGCCAGGACCTGCGGTGGACCGTGATGACGATCCGCATCCAACGCGAGGTGGGCGGGAACCTCGCCGAGGTCTTGCACAACACCGCAGCGACGATGCGCGAGCGCGCCTCAATGCGACGCCGCATACGCGCCCTCTCGGCGGAAGGGCGGCTGTCGGCGTACATCTTGATCTCACTGCCTCTGCTGCTCGGGCTGTTCCTGTTCCTTACCCGCAGGGCGTACCTCAGCCTGCTCTGGACGACCAGCCTCGGGCTCGTCATGAGCGGGATTGCAGTCGTCGGCATGGTCGTGGGCTGGCTGTGGATGCGCAAGCTTGTGGATGTGGAGATCTGATGAGTGATACGACGATCCTCTCGCTCGGTCTCGCGGCGCTGTTCGTCGCCCTGGCCGTGGCAGGTGTGCTGACTCTCTCCGCCCGCACGCCCCCTTCGGGAGTGGCGCAACAGTTGGTCGCCATCGAGCTGATGACGGCCGGCGCACGAGCGCGAGGGGAGGATTCGTTCTCCGAGCGCATGGTCGTCCCCTTTGCCATGAACATGCGCGCACTCGCCCGTCGGCTCTCGCCGTCGGGCATCGCGGCGACCATGCAACGACGGCTGGAGGTCGCGGGTAACCCGAGGAACATGACCCCAGATCGGCTCTTGGCTACGAAAGGTCTGGCGCTGGTGGCGGGCCTGGTGCTTGGCACTCTGTTGGGAGCGCGGCACGGAATCATCGCACTCATGGTGTACGCAGTGGGTCTGGGTGCCGCGTCGTTCTTCGTCCCTGACCTGCTGATCTACAACACCGGACTCAAGCGGCAGCACCTGATCCGGAAGTCCCTGCCGGACTGCCTGGACATGCTCACAATCAGCGTGGAGGCGGGGCTGGGATTCGACGCGGCGCTCGCACAGGTCGCTCGGAACACCACCGGTCCACTTTCCGGGGAATTCTTCCGCGTCCTCAAGGAGATGCAAATTGGCAAGTCTCGAGCTGCAGCATTCCTGGACCTACGGGAGCGGACCGCGGTCGAGGAGCTGCACCACTTCGTCTCGGCGCTCGTCCAGGCGGATAAGCAGGGGATCCCTGTCGCCAACGTACTGCGCGAGCAATCTCGTGAGATGCGGCTCAAGCGTCAGCAGCGGGCCGAGGAGGCCGCCGCAAAGGTTCCGGTGAAGATCATGGTCCCCCTCGTGCTCTGCATATTCCCGGTCATCTTCATCGTGATCATCGGACCAGGGGCCATCCAGATCGTCCAAGCGTTCACCAGCCAGCTGTGAGCGTCGTCGCAGCAGAGGTCAAGGTTGCGAGCGTTGACTGGGGTCGGCTGTTCCTGGTGCCTCTGTTCGTCCTCTTGCTGCTGGCCAACGTCAGCGCGCTCGCGGCTGAGAGTGAACAGGAGCGCGGCGTCGCTCTGGCGGTGGGGGTCGCCACGTCCTTGATGACCGTTGGCTTCAACGCGATGGTCGTGTGGGCATATCTGCGACGTGGCCGGGCGTCGGCGACGCATCACTCCTGGATGGCTCGGAGCGTCGCGGTGCTCGCAACCGCAATTCCGATGCTCCTTGTTCTCGACGGCAGCCCGCGCACCTTGACCGTGTCCGGCGGACTGTCAGCGGGTGCACTGATGGCGGTGGGCATGTGCTGGTCGCTGTGGGCACTGTCGGCTCTGGGCTCCAATCTCAGTGTCGTGGCCCAGGTCCGCGGCCTCACCACCGCAGGCCCTTACCAGTGGGTGCGGCACCCGCTATACGTCGGGGAGATTGTCACGGTGCTCGGCATCGCCATGCGTAGCTCCAGTTGGCTGGCCCTGAGTCTGTGGCTTCTGCTCGTGGTGCTCCAGAGCTGTCGAGCTCTCGCGGAGGAGTCGCTGCTTCGGGCCGCCCGACCCGGCTACGAGGAGTACTGCAGTCGGACGGCTCGTCTCCTTCCCGGGGTGTTCTAGCGCGGCAACTTTCCCGGCCACCGCTAGCGCCTGTCGGACGGCTCGCTTGGGCGGGCATCTTGGCCCGCTGAGGTGGATGATTCAGATGGCGGATAAGAGGTCGGCGAGGCCGGCGTGGTCTCTATGCGGTTCGGCCTGACCGACGGCCAGCCCAAGACGCTGGACGAGATCGGCAAGGTCTACGGCGTTACCGGTGAGCGGATCCAGATCGAGTCCAAGACCATGTCCAAGCTGCGCCAGCCGAGCGGCTCGCAGGTCCTGCGCGACTGACTCGACTGGCGGTTCGTATCCGCTGAGGTCTTAGGACAATCCGCGGCGGTATCGCCGTGAAGGGTACTCGTCGACGCGGTGGCGCGACGATCGCCAAGTCCCGTGTGGGCCAGCCGTCGTCAGCCGGCCGCCTTGAAGGCCGCTATCCCGCTGGCCCAGTACATCGCGGTCGTGAACGTCGCGGTGAACGACTGCGCGGACGGCGTGCCGAGGACCTCATAGCCCGAGATCACGCTGGTGCTGCTCGTGCCGCTGCCCGATGTGGTCTTGGGTAGCGGCATCATGAAGCCAGCCGACGTGATCGTGATCGCTTCGGTGTTGGCGTGGCCGGCGACGAAGCCGATGACCAGCTCGTTGCCCGCCCCAGGTGTGACCGGCAACGAGCTGGCGGCGTTGGACGTCACGGACTGACCCGTGCCGACGTCCAGCGGCGAGCTGGTGGCGATCCCGGAGAACTCCTCGACCTGGACGGCTGTACTGACTCCCGCGGCGAGCGTGGCCGTCACCGACGTGATCGACGGGGAGTTGGCCGAGTACCAGAGCTCGCCGTCGGAGTTGTGGCCCGACACGCTCCACGTCCCGACCTTGGTCGAGGACTTGCCGGTGTTGTCCTTGACCGACGTGATGTGGTTCGTCGCGCCGGTCAGGACGCTTGCGGAGAGCACCAGCAGGTCACTCTGCGTACTCGCCACCGGCATCGTCACCGTGATCGCGGTCGAGGACCCGGTGCCCGATCCGGCTTGCACGAACGTCGGGGTGGTGGTGCCTCCGGGCGTGGTCACGACCGCCGGTGCGCTCGCCGGCGAGAGGTTCCCGGCTGCGTCACGTGCGTCGTCCGTGTACGAGTACGTGCTCCCGGCGGTTGCCGACGCGTCTACGTACGACGTCAGCGACCCGCTGACCGTGGCCAGGTAGGCGCCGCTACGGACGACGTCGTACTCGGCGACGCCGTTGGCGTCGGAGGACGCCGACCAGGACGGGGCGACGGTGGTCGGCGCCGTGGCATTTCCGGTCAGGTTCTTGGCGCAAGGCCGGTCCGGTCCTGTCGCTGGCGACCTGGCGAATGCGCGTCAGCTGCTCAAGAGTGCCGCCGGCCTGCTGGAGCAGGCTCCGTTATCGCAGGCGCGGAGTGGGCTGCTGGTTCGCTGGCAGCAACTCTCCGACTCCCTCGCCGCGCTGACGGCCACGTCCGCGCTCCAGCCCACCAAGCCCCCCCCCAGCCGCGACCCCAGACGGGTACGTCGCGGTCGGCGGGTGCGAGCAGCGATCCGGGAAGCGGCGACCGCTCCGGTCCGGGCGGAGCCCAGTCCGACACCGGTGGCGGCGACAGCAGCTCAGGATCCGCCGGCAACGGTCCTGGCACAGACAGCACAGACAGCACGAACAGCACGACCGGGGCCGACGGGACCTACGGCTCCAAGCCATCGACCCCGACCGCCAGCCAGTCCGGCGACGGGAGCGATACCAGCGGCCCCGACACAGGTGGCGGCAGCAGCGGGGGCGGTCCGGGCTAGGCGAGTCCGATTCCCCCGAGGTGCTCGGATCCCGGCGGACAGAGGTGTCGGGGAGCAGGCCACCGGGCGAGCCCGAAGTCAGGAGAAGGGCTCGCCCGGTGGCTAGTGGAACAGTGGATCAGTGGATCAGC
>JANMWN010000190.1:0-2013 GCA_031394045.1 Sporichthyaceae bacterium | reverse complement strand
CGTCGGTGAACATCGCCGGGCCAGCGCCGGGCTTGGCCTGCAGGGTCGCCAGCGGGATCTGGACGATCACCAACGGCTGGTGCCCACCGGTCGACGGGAGCCCGTCGGAGGCCAGGGCGGTCGAGACGAGGTCGGCGAGGGCGTCGGCGTTGCGCTGTCCCGCGCTGCGCAGGTCCGGGCCGTCCGCGGTGGACGGCTTCGGCTTGGCCAGGGCCTGGATCGCAACGTGCAGCTCGGCACCGTTCTCGGGGTCGAGGCGGCCGCGGATCCGCCAGAACCCGGTCTCGTCCCTGGTGAGGAACAGCTCCCGGCGCTGGACCATGCTGGCTTCCTCGGCGGCCATCTCCGCGGCACCGTCGGGGTCCAGGCAGGACACGATCCGCCGACCCGCCTTCGCCAGATCCGACGGGTCCAGCACGAGGGCCAGGTTCAGCAGGTTCACCTCAGCTGCGGCCACGGTGGCCTCGTCCACGCAGTCCGGGACCTTGTTCAACGACCTGACCACCACACCAGCGGCGTCCATCCCGATCCCGCCGGACGCGAGCGCGGCCCCGGTCTCGGGGTAGTCCGCCCGCAGAGCCCGGGCCAACGCGACCTGTCGCTTCGCCGACCCCATCCGTTGGGGCAGTGCCCCCGGATCCACCCCGCCGTCGACGCCGCCCCATCAGCGATTGCGGTCCCACGGCTGTCGACCTCAGCGATCGCCTTCAGCTTCCCCGACGCCAGCATCGACGACGCACTCTGGTAGCTATGCAGGAGCTCGAGGGTCTGGTCGTTGGCCAGCTTCCACAACGGGACCTGGTTCAACCGGCCCAGCAGATCGGTCACCTGGGCGAGCAACGCGACAGCGTCCTCGGGCTCGCAGGTGATCGACATAGCAAGATCGTACGAGAGGCCGCTGACACAAACCTGTTACCAGGCCCCAGAATACGCACGCGGCACGCACGCGGACCCAAAAGTTGTTGCCCAGCAACAGGAATCCGCCGCAGGCAAATGCCGCTAGTGCCCGGTGCGTGCCTGGACCAATCGGGCAGCCAGCTCTCGCAGCAACGCCCGGGTGAACGACGGCTCAGTCTCGAGCAGCAGGTCGAACGTCTGCCGCGAGACGGCGAGAATGCGGGCGTCGGACTTGGCCCGGACGCGGGCGATGCGGAGCGAGTCCGGGACCAGCAGGGCCAGCTCACCGAAGAAGCCCCCGCTCCGGATCTCGAGGTGCAGGTCGCCTCGCTCGACCACGACCGCTCCGTCGAGCACGACGAACATGCCGGCCGCGGGATCCCCGCCTGCGCCAGGATCTGGCCCGCCGGCACTTCGGTCACGCCCCCTGCGGCAACGATCGCAGCGGACTCGTCCGCTATCCCGGCGAACAGCGCAATCCCCAGCACCTCGGTCTTGACCATGTCGCCTTTCTACCAGCATCGGCCGCACCCGAAGGCGCCGATTTCTCGCACGGTCCGGTGACTCAAATGGCACGCTAACGCAGCGACCGAGCGGCCAATAGGTCAGTTGTGCCCTATTTTGCCCGGTAGGTGGTGCCGTCCGCGGGGCCGATTGCGTGCCATTCCAGTCAGGCCTCGGTCACCAGTCGGCGAGCTCGAGGTCGTCTGAGACGTCGAAGTTGGCCCAGACGTTCTGGACGTCGTCGCTGTCCTCGAGCGCCTCGATCAGCCGGAAAACCTTGGGGGCGGACTCCTCGTCGAGCTCGACCGTGACGCTGGGCAGGAAGGACGCCTCTGCCGACTCGTACTCGATCCCCGCAGTCTGCAGAGAGGTACGCACCGCGACGAGGTCGGACGCCTCGCTCACGACCTCGAAAGACTCGCCGAGGTCGTTGACCTCTTCGGCGCCGGCGTCGAGGACCGCGGCCAGGACCTCGTCCTCGCCGACCCCCTCAGCCTTGGGTACGAGGATGACGCCCTTGCGGGTGAACAGGTACTGGACCGAGCCAGGGTCCGCCATGCTGCCGCCGTTGCGGGTCATGGCGACGCGTACCTCGGAGGCGGCGCGGTTGCG
>JANMWN010000175.1:0-11105 GCA_031394045.1 Sporichthyaceae bacterium | reverse complement strand
GTGCAGGTCGGGGCTTGGTCGAGCAGGTCTGCCTCGAACCGGGCCCGCTGGTCGTCACTGACTTGTTCGGAGAGGGCGTCTTTGGCGCGGGTGATCACGATCGCCTGTTCCGGGGTGAGCCCACCGGAGGCGAGCCGGTCCTTGGTGCTCTGATGGTCCGGGTCCGCGAGCGCACCCGCCAGGGCCACATCCCGGCGCGCCACACCTGGGGCGACGCCCTGACCGGACAGCCACGCCGCGGTCCCGGTCGCCCCCACCTTGCGGGCCGCTCCGCGGCGCTCCGCCTCACCCAACGCCACCAAACGAACGGCCGCGACCCGGGCCTCGACCCGGCGCGCCCACCCCGCCACCCCCAGCGGATCAACCCCGGCCGTGAGGTGCTGGGCCACGGCAGCGGCGAGCTGGTCCAGCGCGGCGTCCACCCTGGCCCGGGCGAGCAGCAGCGGGTCGCCCTGAAGGGGCGTCGCCGGGTGCTGCGCGGTGATCGTCATTCCATGATCGTACTCGAACAGGTGTTCGAAAGCCATTGGTACGCAACAACTTTTCGACACCAATTCCTGTAGCACACCCGTCCGACAACCCGACGATCTTGTCCACAGGCGGCCCTGCTCCAGCGCAGCCGCGCCGCCCTGACCTGCCAGCTCAATTCTGGCGACGGACCACTAGCCGCGGACCCGCGCCCTCAGGGACGGGGCGGCAGCGGGTTGTGGCGTGGGCTGACGGTACGGTCCGCGACCGCCTTCAAGGTCACCGTCGCGGTGCCGAACACGGTGAGCCCCGCGGTCGTCCGCGAGACCGAGACGGTGAACGTCTTGGAGCCCCAGCGCCGGCAGGTGATGCTGGCGGAGGCACCGGCCGCGACGACGGTGCACCCTGACGGGTTGGCCGTCCAGGGGTACGTGGACCCGGACGGTGCCGCGCCGGAGATGCTGACCGAGGCCGGACTGCCGAGCGCCGCCGTGGTGGGGGCGGTGAGCGTCAGCGTCGCGGTCGCACCGAGAACGGGGGCCGAGGCGAGGAACGGGGAGTCGGCGGTATTCCAGTGCGTGCTCAGGTAGTTGGCACCGGGCGGGTTCGTCGAGAAGTAGTCGTCGTGGTTGCAGTCGTAGAGCTGCTCGTGCCAGGCCGGGCAGATGTTCGCCACGACGACGCCCGGGCCGTCGACGTAGCACATGACGTCGGCGTCGTCGGTGCAGTGACCGGCAGCTGACGGGTGCGGACTGTCGCTCATGACCGAGCCGAGCGAGTGCATCAGCTCGTGCGCCGCGACCGAGTGGTAGCTCGACGTCCAGCAGGCGCTGTCGACGCGGGCGAACATCGGGTAGCGGCCGTCGTTGTTGTTGTTCGCCTTGTCGCTGTCGGGATAGACCTGCGCGATGCCGCAGAGGTTGTTGGCCTCGGCGAACATCAGGTACTTGTGGCCCGAGCTGCCCCACCCGGCCACCTTCATCGCGCTGATGGTGGCGTTGAACCCGCCGTCGCTGTCGGACGAGCTGCCAAGCGACCCGGCCGGAAGCACCACGTGGGCGATCACGGGTACGCACGAGGCGTCGGTCACCCAGCGGATCCGGCGACCGCCGCCGGTCTCGGCCGAGGAGACCCCCATGACGTCGTCGACGTCGGCGACGTACGAGAGGAGCGCCGGCAGCATCGAGGCGTAGCGGTCGGTCGAGCCCACCTGCGTCACGTACGCCACCTGGACCCGGTCGCCGTCAGCGCCGGTGCCGGTGCAGCTCGGTGCCAGGTGCTGGCTGAGGCCGAGCGTGGTGGGCGTACCCGGGGGCGTGGCGACCTGGGCGATCGCGGGACGGCGGCCGGTCGGGACGGGGTGCGCGGTCACACCTGACGCCTGCAGCAGCGACTCCGTCGACGGCGTCACGTGGACGTCCACCCCGGGCGGTGGGGTGTCGAGGTGGATCGAGACGGTCTGCTCCGCAAGGGTCTTGGTCGGTCGGTCGAGGGCAGGGTGCGCCATGAGGACGGCGGCGACCGGGCCCGCGAGAATCAGCACCGGGGCAGCGGTCAGTGCGCAGGCGGCACCCAGGCGTCGACGGTCCATGCCTACTCATCGGCGGCGCGCGAGGGCGACTTGGTGAGTTTCACCCGTTCGCCACGGCGCGCTACGTTCTGGTCCCGCTCGCTGTCCCGCTCGCTGTCCCGCTCGATGTCCCGCTCACTGTCCCGCTCGATGTCCCGCTCACTGTCCCGCTTCGTTCGAGAGTCCCGCCGCAGGAGGTCACCGTGCACGACCCGGCCGAGGCGCCGCTCGCCGCCGCGTACGAGGCCGCGCTCGTGGCCGGTGCTCGCCCGTTCACGATCCCCGGGCACAAGGGGTCGACCGACCTGGTCGGGCCGGTCGTGGCGGGGGACGTCCCGATGTGGCCGGGCCTGGACCCCCTGCACGGCGGTGCCGACCTGCTGCCGCGCGCCGAGCAGCTGGCTGCCGACTTCTGGGGCGCTGACTGGTGCCGCTTCTCGGTCGGCGGTTCGACGCACTGCAACCAGGCGATGGCGCTTGCCGTCGCCGCACCGGGGGACGTCGTGGTGAGCACCCGTGCGGTGCACCGCTCGATGCTGCTCGGCTTCGTGCTCGCCGGGCTCAGCCCGGTGTGGGTCGAGCCAGACATCGACGCGGTGTCCGGGCTACCGGTCGGGATCCCCGCCGAGCGGCTGGCGCAGGCCCTGCGCGAGAACCCTGCGGCCAGGGCGGCTTTCGTGGTCGAGCCCGGCTATGTGGGTACGCGTTCCGACGTGGCAGCACTGGCGTCGGCGGCCCACGCGGCCGGGGTACCGCTGGTCGTCGACCAGGCGTGGGGCGGGCACCTCGGCTTCCACCCGGGGCTGCCGCCGCACGCGCTCGCGGCCGGGGCCGACGCCTTCGTCACCAGTGCCCACAAGGCGTTGCCCGCGTACACGCAGGCTGCGTTGGTCTGCGCCCGCCTCGACCGGCTGGACCGGGACCGTCTCGACCGCGCGTTCGATGCGACCCACACCACCAGCCCCGCCGGCGCGATCCTGGCCAGCATCGACGCCGCGCGCTCGCTGCTCGCCAGCGACGGGGAGCGGCTGCTCGGCCGCACCATCGCCCTGGTCGCCGGCGCTCGCGCTCAGCTGGCTGGCGTCGCCGGGGTGCTCGCAGTGGACGGCCGGCCGGACCGGCTCGACCCCACCAAGCTCGTCGTAGGGCTCGCAGGGACCGGCGCGGAAGGCCTTCGGGTCGAGGCGCACCTCGCGGCTGCCGGCTTCCCCGTCGAGATGGCTGACCGCGACACCATCGTCGCCATCGTCACGGTCGCGGACACCGAGGCCACCGTGCAGCCGTTCGTCGACGCGCTCGTCGCCGCGGTGGAGCGCGAGCGCGGCGAACCGCGCGTCGTGGTCCCGGCTGCCTGGCTCGGCGCCGGGCTGCCCGAGGTCGCGATGACGCCGCGCGATGCCTTCTTCGCGCCGCACGAGACGGTGCCGGCCGAGGCGGCCGCAGGGCGGGTGGCCGCTGAGCTGATGGCTCCGTACCCGCCAGGGATCCCTGCCATCGTGCCGGGTGAGGTCGTCGGTGCGGTAGTTCTGGAGGCGCTGCGGGCCGCGGCGGCGTCCGGCGTACTCGTGTCGTACGCCGCCGACCCCACCCTGGCGACGGTGCAGGTCGTCGCCCGGCGCTGAGCGCCCGCCCCTGAGTTGAAGGCTGCCGTGTTCAGGTGCGTGACGTACCTTTGGAGGCTCACGCTCGCAATCGGAGAGTCCGCATGCCTGGCAGGTACGACCGGTCCCAGAGGCGGCAGTCGCGCCGCACGTGGAACAGCCGCGTCAGTGCTGCGCGTGCCGTGGGCGTCGCCGGCCTGACCATGCTCGCCCTCGCCCTGGCAGCGTGCACCTCGGCGAGCACCGGCGCGCCCGGGTCCTCTCCGGCCCTGTCCACCGCCCCGGCAGCCACGCCGACCATCAGTGCAGCCGCCGCAGTGCTCCCGTTCGACGCACCGGCCAAGTTCACCGTCCGCGACGGGAAGATCATCTCGGCCTCCGTCATCGGGGCCGCGCACGGCACGGTCCTGCCGGGCACCGTCGGCGCCGACGCGAACAGCTGGGTCAGTGACGGGCTGCCCAAGGCGGCGGCCGTCTACAACGTGTCCGCGACCGTCCGCGACAGTGCGGGCGGGGTGCACACCCTCGCGCTGACGCTCAAGATCGCCGCCATCCCGCAGGTGCAGAAGCTGCTGTTCAGCGTCACGCCGCTGGCCGGCTGGACCGTCGGCGTCAACGCCCCCGTCGTCATCCGCTTCCTCAAGCCGATCGGGGACCGCGCGGCGGTCGAGAGTGCGCTGGTCGTAACCACGACCGAGCCGGTCGTCGGCAGCTGGCACTGGGTCAGCTCCGCCGAGGTGCACTTCCGCCCCGAGGCGCCGTGGCCGGTGCACAGCAAGGTCGACGTCGCGATCAACCTCGACGGCGTCAAGGCCGGGCCGACCTTGTGGGGCACCAGCAACCAGCACATCGCCTTCTCGGTGGGTGACGCGCACCTCACCGTCGTCGACGGCAAGACCGACACCTTCACCGTCACCAACAATGGCAAGAAGTGGGCCGTGTGGCCGACCAGCCTCGGCCGGCCGGAGTTCGTGACCCGTAGCGGCAACTACGTCGTCCTGGCCAAGTCGCCGACCCGGCAGATGACGTCCTGCAACGCGAACATCACCTGCGACAAGAAGAACAAGAATTACTACGACCTCACAGTCAACTTGGACGTTCGGCTGTCGTGGAGCGGCACGTTCATCCACTCGGCACCGTGGTCGGTGGCCCACCAGGGCGTCGACAACGTCTCGCACGGGTGCATCAACCTCAGCCCAGCGCGGGCAACGCTGTACTTCGGCTTCGCCCGGTACGGCGACCTGGTCACCGTGAAGAACACCTCGCGGACCGCGGCCGACCTGGTCGCGGGCGGGGACCCGGGGATGGCCGACTGGAACGTGCCGTGGAGCACGTACGTCGCCGCGTCGGCCCTGGGCAGCGAGGTCACCACCGGGGTCATCACGAGCTGACCTCGCGGTCTGCTGCCCGGGGTCCATCTGCTTGGTGCTGAACTGACCCTTCGTCGCGCAGGTCTGTCCTTTGGTGCACGCAAGCGCGGCCCGGGTATCACCGGACCGGTCGCGGGATTCCTTGTTGGCGTCCGGTCGCCTCGACCGGACGGCACACCATCCTCACGGAGGGATCCATCATGTCTGCCACCAGCACCCGCACCTCTCGTGCCAGCCGCTCGCCGCGCCGCCGCGCCGCTCTCGTCGTCCTTGCGGTCACCGGCCTCGTGGCCGGCGGGACCTCGGCCGTGTTCGCGGCCTCGGCGCCCAAGTCCCCGCAGGCCGGCGGCTCCGCGCTCGTGCAGCCGTCGCTCGTGCATCCGAACTCCGTCGTCGCGACGGTGTGCAACGGCGGCACGTTCAAGCGCAGCCTCGTGCGCTCCAGCAACGATTTCCAGATCATCAGCGGGGCCGTACCGGTCGACCTGCTTGCGTCCCCGATCACCATCACCGGGCCGACGAGCGGCACCGACACCGTGCTCGTCACCGTCTCTGCCGAGACCCAGCTGCGCGGCAACACCGACGCGGCGCAGTTCGACTGGATCGAGGGCATCCTCACCATGGACAACGTCGCGATCACCGACGTGGGCGCCAGCGAGCTCGCGCTCTCCGGCAGCTCGGAGTACTCGTCGAACGCGTTCCAGGCCTGCGTGAAGGTCGGCCCCGGCTCGCACCTGCTCCGGGTCCAGGGTGCGGTCAAGACCAACGGTACGTCCGTGGGTGAGACCGGCTGGATCGACGACCTCGTCGTCCGCGCTGACGTCCTGAACTAGCAGGCACTAGCAGGGACTTACAGGGTGGATGTGCACGGGCGTCATGCCGGGCTGGGCCTAGCATGACGCCCGTGAGTACCTCGGGTCGTACACGGTTCGAGCTGCTGAGCGCTCAGGCCCGGCGCCGGCTGACCGCCCTGACTCTCCTACGCAGCTTCGTCAACTTCGCCATGGTGATCATGCTCTACGCCCTGTCGCCGTTGCACGGCTCGGGCGGCGCGCGGACGTTGCTCTACTTCCTGCTCGGGGTCGCGCTGTTCGTCAGCATCCTGTTCTGGCAGCTCCAGCGGATCGCCAGGGCCGACCATCCCCAGCTGGTGGCGCTGCAGGCCGTGGGGCTGGCCATCGCGCTCATACTTACCGTCTTCGCCGTCGTCTACATCCTGATGTCGAACAGCAACCCGGCCGCGTTCTCTGAAGACCTGACCAAGAGCAGCAGCCTGTACTTCGCCGTCACGGTGCTGTCGACCGTCGGGTTCGGTGACATCGTGCCCAGGACCGACCCGGCCCGGCTCGTTGTCGCCGTCCAGATGGTCATCGACCTTGTCCTGCTCGGTGTGATCGCACGTGTGCTGTTCAGTGCGGCCCAGAACGCGGTCGCCCGTCAGCGGGCGGCACCTGCTGCGGAGGCCGTCGCAGATGCCGCCACCGCCGACCCTGCGCCTGCGCCGCGTTCGGATTGACCCGAGCGGACTGGGCGGGGAACCCAGCGGTGGTCGAATCCCTGCGGCTGTCGACCGAGCAGCACCGCTGACCAGTCCGAGGTGATCGCGGCCGCCGCGGTCAGCGCTGGCGCGTACACATAGCAGCGGCCACCGACACCGAAGCCTCCTGAACGCCAGAGCTGCGTCAGCGTGATCGTCGGCAACGTGGGCACCCTCACCGGCGGCATGGTGCTGCTACCCGGCGCCGAGCCGGACGACGGCCAGCTCGACGTCGCCCTGCTGACCCCGGTCCGCGCGTACCACTGGGTCGGTCTCGGGGGCGCATCGCCAGGTTCCTTGCGAGCAGGTTGCCGGTGCCGGCGGGTAGGAGGCCGAGGGGCACGTCGCCCCCCCCCCCGTCAGCGCAGCGGCACACGCTCGTTCCGTGCCGCCGCCGCCGCGAGCACCAGGTCGGCGCCGTCACGGACGGCTTGCGTCGCCGGGCCACGACCAGGGTCCTCGGCCGTCGTGTCGTACCACAGCGTTCCGGGAGCCCGGCGGCAACGAGCGCTGCGACCACCGCCCGTTGCGCGCCCTCAGGGATTATCGTGCTTGCTGGGGTTGGAGACCACAGCCGGGCGTATCCAACCGCCTGTCGTCGCGCCATCCTGCCTTGTCGTCGCGGGAGTGGCTGCCGCCCACCCGCCCTGGGGCGTCGCCAACCGGACGTTGCCGCCACCTAGCCGGCGCAGCGCCAGCGTCCAAGACCAGTCGCAGCATACGGTGGCAGCGCCTTGTGCGATGCCGAATGCCCGCCCTCGTAGGACCTGCGGGATACCCCTTCGCGGCCGTCTGACCTGCGTGCGTCGAGTTGATCTTTGGCGGGCAATCCCGTCGCGGAGTCCTCGTTCTCGTCGTCCGTCGCGTCTGCGCAGCCGGTGTCTGGCTGACTGGGGAGCCGGCCCCACAGCTGTTAAGGTCCGGGGACTTCGTGTCGCGAGCCCCGCGGTGCGCCTCGCACCGGCCTTGCTCGTCGGTCGGCTCGTGGTTGTCCAACAGACCGTCGCCGAGCGGCATCTTGAAGCTGCTTACGAGCAGCTTCGCCATACGTTCGTAGAAGACCCACTCGTGAGGGTTGGCGAAGGGGGCGAACCCGCCGACGTTGGTGCCCTCGACCTCGACAGCCCGGGCAATGTGGTGGTCAGTCTGCAGCCTAACCAGTTCCCGCAGAAGCGAGGTATCCGCGAAAGCGGGTCGGCTCCACGTTGCCCTTTAGCGGCTCTTCAACTCGACCGCTGGTACTTCATGCGGCCTGGCGGGCTGCGTTGTGCATCAGGATGCGCCTTCATAGTTGCTTTGTTTCCGGAACCCGCAGGCGACCCTCTTGATCTGCTTGATCACCCGGTCGTGACCCTCGGTCCAGGTGTTGGTCACCCCGAGCCGCAGGAACGCTTCGATCTCGGGCCACTTCTCGATCGTGACGGCAAGGGGGTATCTCGGGCATGTCCGCGACCACGCACGCGGTCAGGAAGCTTGTTGGTAGGTGCGCTCCACCGTCTGCCCTCGCAGCACAGGATCAGAAGCCGAGTCCAGGTCTCATACTTGGTTGGTTGACTGCCTGACCTAGTCGGGGGTAGCCCAGGATGTCCTCGGTGGTGCCCAGCAGGGAGTACAAGTTCTGGCTGCTGGCGTCGGTGGCCCCTGGGGTGATGTAGGGGGAGATCACCAGAGTCGGGACGTTGCAGTCGATGTGGGCCGCGTAGTACGCGGGGTCAGTGCAGGGCGCGCCGACCGTGCCAGCCTCCCCGCCCTCGTCAAAGGTGATGATGATCAGGGTCTTCCCGGCGAGGTAACTGGGCATCGCGGTCAGACGCGGGATCAGTGCCGACAGCCATGCGTCTCCTACGGCGACTCTTGAGGTCTTGGGGTAGGTGCAGGTGCTGGCCCAGTGCATGTCGTTGCACATGTCCGGGCTGATCCAGGAGTAGCCGGGCAGGGTGTCTTCGTCGATGGCGTTGTACAAGCCCGGCGTCATCGGCACGTCGTACTGCTTGCAGGTGTTGACGGGCGTCCGAAGGTCGGTATACCAGAACGCGGGGTTGTGCCCGTTCTTGTAGTTCGGGGCGGTGGTGGAGTTGTTGGCCGCGCAGTTGTATGGCATGGACTCCGCGAAGACTCCCCAGGTACGTCCGGCGACCGGTGCCTGGTTGAAGATGTTGTCGTTGTCGGTGTGGGTGCCCAACGTGGTGGCGATCCCGGAGGTCGCGGCCATGTAGTTCGGCTGCGAGGGATGGGTGGCGGCGTGCATGTTCGTCTCCGAGCCGCAGGATGCGGCCAGGGAGTGCAGGTAGGGGGCGACACCGGGCATCTGGAAGGCAGGGTAACTCAGATTCTCATCCATGATCATCACGACGTGATCGTAGGTCGGCGGCGTCACCGGGTCGTAGGGCAGTCCCCCACAGGGACCTGCATCTGCGGTAGCAGATCCAGTGGTCAGTGGCGATGCCGCAGAGATTACCAGCGCGAGCACCGCCACCGTGACTCCCAGCCGCCGCTTCTGAATTTGGCTGGGTCTATTGTTCGCGCGCACTTGTGCCTCCAGTCGCCCTATCGGGTACGCACGAGCCGTAGTAGCTCGCGAGCCTATCTTGGAATTCGGGACGCAGGTCTCGGCCGAACGGCCAGGATTGGGGTTTACGGGACCCACCCCGGCGCGGACGTTCCGCTCGACCAACGCGATCGAGTCGATGATCTCCGTCGCCCGCGAGCACGCCAAGAACGTCAAGCGCTGGCGCGACGGCACAATGACGCTGCGCTGATGCGCCGCCGGCATGATCGAGGCCCGCCAGCAGTTCCGCCGCGTCAACGGCCACCTGCACCTGCCCACCCTGCGGGCCGCCACCGAAGTTCCACGGAACTCGGGACAACCTCTTCTGCGGGCACTGTTGCGTGACTGCGGTCAGGTGGGATCGTCGGGGTTAGTTGGGTGGGTCGCCAGGTAGTGGGTGCTGGTTCTTGGGATGGCGGTCTTGGTCAGTGTGGTCGGCGAGAGCGGTGTTTGGGTGAAGTCGAACGAGTCGGCGTAGTCGTACGCATTCGCGTCCGCCGTGCTCAGCGCCGCAAGGCCCAGGGTGTGCTCGGTGAATGCCAGCAGGCTTGCCGTCGTGGCCAAGCTGCTGTCGGTGAAATGAGCTTTCGCGTATGGGCTCACGATGATCATGGGGTTGCGAATGCCGAGCCCGGCTGGGGGGGCCATGTGGTCGTAGAAGCAGCCGCAGTCGTCGTAGGTGATGAAGACCGCGGTGGAGGCCCAGTCCGGGCCGCTCTGTATAGAGCTGACGACCTGGCCGATCCAGTTGTCCCCCTGGAGCATCGAGTTGCCGTTGTGCTGCGAGGTGCTCCCGGAGGCGCCCTCAGGCAGCAGCACCGAGAAGCTGGGGAGGGTGCCGGCTGTGGCGTCGGTGACGATTTGTGAGGGCGGCACCATGTTGGTGCTCTGCGCGGTGTAGAGGCAGTCGGCGAACATTGGGCAGATCGACCACGTGTACGCGCGAACTTTACTAGCTGCGGAGGAGGTGTAGAGCCGCCAAGACACTCCGGCCGCGTCCATGTTGTCCATCAGCGTGGTCACATGCGGGACGGGAGTATTGGTGATCGCGCCGCCGTTGGCTCCTGACCGGTCTGAGGTCAGCAGGGGGAGCGGGTCGCTGTAGTCGGGGATGCACGCTGGGACCTTTATGGTCGCAGCGGCGGGATTGGACGGGTCTTTCCATTTGGCAAATTTGTTCGAGTCGCAACCCCAACCGGCGTGCGCGGTGTAGCCGGTCATGGGCGCAGGCGCTACCCCTGTGAATCCGTCGAGCGTGGAGGACACAAGCTCGATATGCGCCCCGAAGCTGGGCACTTGGTCCATTTGAAAGGTGTGGTCGGAGAGAGCGTAGGCACGAGCCAGGGCCGCCAGGTTGGGGATCTGGCTCGGATCGTAGTAGGTCAGACAGGGGTAGCCGGTCGCGGCTGAGCAGCCCTTGACGCGCTCCCATCCGTTCATGGCGCCGCCGTTGATCGCCGTGGTTTCACTCAGCGTGTCGTGGTTGACGGTCGGCACGATGTCGGAGGACTGCTTCAAGGCATACGAGGCCCCGTTGAGGAGAGTCGCAGTGAGGGAGCCGTCACAGCGGGCGTCCTGGACGCACAGGGCCCCGAGGACTTCATCGAAGGAGTGGTTCTCCTGGTAAATGACCACGATGTGCTTGATCGGGTTGGGGTTCGGCACGCTGGCTTGCGCCGGGGCCGAGCCCGCCCCCCAGCTGGCAAGCACTGCGAAACAACCGACTGCGGGCGCCAGAGCGGGTCCAAGGCGGCGGCTGGTTCGCCACATGTTCCAGTCTCCTTGAGGTTGCGGCTGAAGGCTGGCAGTTCGGGCAAGTTTAGGTTGCCACTACCTCGCGCCAATAGTCCGTTCGGATGCAATTCGAAGCGTGAGCGCTTGATCGCATACAGCCACCGAGGGGTGCGGCTGCCCATGGTTGTGCGGCTCTTCATACCTGGGGTGGGTGTGACCGACTCGCGGGTGTGACCTGAGGGGCTGGGGGTCGAGGCCTCCTGAGGATCGATAGCGA
>JANMWN010000145.1:0-16938 GCA_031394045.1 Sporichthyaceae bacterium | reverse complement strand
CGGTGAGCAGCGGGACGTCCCCGTACGTCACGACGACCGTGCCCTGCAACGGGGGGAGGACGGCGAGTCCGCAGGCGGCCGCGCGGGCGGTGCCCAGGACGTCGTCCTGGTCGGCGACCAAGGCGTCGGGGGCGATCTCGGCCAGGTGGGCCACCACTGCGTCGCGCCCGTGGCGTACGACGACGACGAGGTGCTGGGGCTCCAGCGAGCGAGCCACCGCGACGGCATGCCCGACGAGCGAGCGGCCGCCGATGGCGTGCAGCACCTTGGGGGTGGTCGACCGCATCCGGGTGCCCTCGCCCGCGGCCAGCACCAGCACGGCGGTCACCTCTGGCCCGGCAGTGTCAGAACTGCCTGCTGGCACGGCAGGAGCGGTGGCCGGGCGGCTGCTGCTCACGCGGCTCCTCGACGGCGACGGCGGGGGCGGACCGGGCGGACGTGCCGGGACGGGCTCAGGATACCTGCGGATGAAGCCTGGACGAACGGGGTGTTCCGCCGCCTGGACTCGATCCAGGACCGCAAGCCTTCAAAGGGCTGCAGGCTGCCAATTACCCCACGGCGGATCGGAGCCGGAGACCGGCGACCCGAGGCCCAGTCTGGCACGTCGGAGCAGCCGGCCCGGGAGTCGGGCAAGATGACGGGCGTGACCGACAACGACGAGGGGCCCCCGAGGGGCACGCGCGGAAGGATGAGCGGCAAGGAGCGGCGGGCGCAGCTCGTCGACGTCGGCCGCAAGCTCTTCGCCGAGAAGGGCCTCGAGGGGACCTCGGTCGAGGAGATCGCGGCCAAGGCCGGTGTCTCCAAGCCAGTGGTCTACGAGCACTTCGGCGGCAAGGAGGGCCTCTACGCCGTGGTCGTCGACCGCGAGATGCAGCGCCTCCTCGACGGCGTCACCGGTGCGCTGACCGGAGGCCACCCGCGCGAGCTGCTCGAGCAGGCCGCGATCGCGCTGCTGGACTACATCGAGAACCATGCCGACGGCTTCCGGATCCTGGTCCGTGACTCCGGGGTGGGCACCTCGACCGGCACCTTCGCCAGCCTGATCAGCGACATCGCCACCCAGGTCGAGCACATCCTCGGCTCGGAGTTCAAGGCTCGCGGCTTCGACCTGAAGTTCGCCCCGATGTACTCGCAGATGCTGGTCGGCATGGTCGCGCTCACCGGCCAGTGGTGGCTGGACGCCCGCAAGCCCAAGAAGACCGAGGTCGCCGCCCACCTGGTCAACCTGGCGTGGAACGGGCTGTCCGGCCTCGACCCGCACCCCGAGCTGATCGGCCGCCACCACCGCTGAGCTGCCGGCGGGTCAGGCGAGCGGGCCGATGACCAGCACGGCCGAGCGGCTCACGATGCGGTCGACGTACCTGCGGGTCTCGGGGTACGGCGGCACCCCGTGATAGCTGCGTACGACACTCGGCCGGCGTTGTACGCGGCCAGCATCAGCCGGACCCGGTCGCCGTCCACCTGCCCGACCTCGCGCAGCAGCTGGCAGTCGAAGGCGGCCGCCGAGGGGATCGCGTCCTGCGGGTTCCAGACGTCCTTGACCCCGTCACCGTTGCCGTCGACCGCGTACGCCTGCCAGGTCTTGGGCACGAACTGCGCGATGCCCTGAGCGCCGCAGCCGCTGACCGCGCGCGGGTCCCAGCCGCTCTCCTGCTCGAGCTGGGCGGCCAGGACGCGCGAGTCCAGGCCGGGGCAGGACCTCGCGGCGGTGACGACGAGGCAGGCCGACCACCACTCCCTTGCGCATCGGTCGAGGTTACGTCACCGCCTGTAGGTTCAGCGCATGAGCGAGCGGGACGAGGTCGACCGGCTGGTCGAGGCGTGGCAGCGCGAGCGCCCCGACCTGGACGTGTCACCGCTGTCCGTGCTCTCGCGGGTGACCCGGCTGGCCCGCCACCTCGACCGGGCCCGGCGCGAGGCCTTCACCGACCACGATCTCGAGACGTGGGAGTTCGACGTGCTCGCCGCGCTGCGCCGTGCGGGCGCCCCGTACGAGCTGTCGCCCGGCCAGCTGCTCACCGTGACCCTGGTCGCGAGCGGAACGATGACCAACCGCATCGACCGGCTGGCCGGGCGCGGTCTGGTCACCCGCCGCCCAGACCCCGACGACCGGCGCGGGGTCCTGGTGACCCTCACCGACGAGGGCCGGTCGCGGGTGGACGCCGCTCTGGACGACCTCCTCGCGCAGGAGCACGCGATCCTGGTCGGCCTGCCCTCCGCGGACCGGGCCCAGCTCGCCGCCCTGCTGCGTACGGTGACCGCGCCCTTCGACCTGCCTTGAGCGACCCGGGGCTCGTGCTCTCGGTCTGAGCAATGCCGGCTGCCGGCTGCCGGTCAGGCCGCGCTGAAGCGCCCGGACTGCATCAGGGCCACGACCGCGGTGACGTCGCGCTGCTCGGCCAGATCCACGTCCGCGCCGAATCCCTTGGCGACGAGCTCGAGCCCCGACGTGCAGTCGGCCAGCGGGCGGGGCCGGAGCGCGGCAGCGGCAGCCGCCTCGGCGTCCGGGCTACCGGCCGTACCCCGGGCGAGCAGCCCCTCGACCAGCACACCGGCGCCGATCCAGTCCTCGTACGCCGGGCGCAGCGACCCGTCCGACCAGCGCTCCCCCGACGCGACGATGCCTACCCGGTCGTACGTCGACAGCAGCTCGACCGCGGCCTTGGCGTTGCGCAGGCAGGCGGCCGCGACGGCCACCCCGCTGCTCGCGGCGGCGTGCGCGATCGCGGACCCGTTGGGAGAGGGAAGCACCAGCCGGGTGCCCTCCCCGAGGTCGAGCAGGCTGGCCGGCGAGAGGGTGCGCCCCTGTCGGGTGGACCGGCCGCGCGCGAGCACTGCGCCGATCTCGCGGGCGAACTGCTCGGCCCCGTCGGACCCCCATGGGTACGGCCACACCTGCGCGCCACGGTCGACGGCGATCGTGAGCGAGGTGCTGAACGAGAACACGTCGACGATGACGAGCAGGTCGCACGCGGTAGCAAGGGATCGGGCGCCAGCGGCTCCCCAGGCGACGTCGACGCTGCTGCTCATCGGCTGCTCATCGGCTGCTCACCGGCTGCTCATCCCGCACTCATGCAGCGACAGTAAGGCCAGACCCGTCAGCCCACGATCTCGGCCAGGACGAGCCACTGCTCCTCCAGGTCCCCGATCTGGGCGCGCAGACCACGCAGCTCGGCGTCGAGAGCGGCCACGCGCACGTGGTCGGTGGCGTGCTCGACCAGCTTGCCGTGCAGCTGCTCCGACTCCTTGGTCAGCCGGGCGACGCTGCGCTCGATCCGCGCCAGCTCCTTGCGGGCCGTACGCGGGTCGACCGCCGGGCCGGCTGCCGGTGCCACCTCACGCGAGGGGTTAGCGGCCGGGCCCGGCGTCGGCGCCGGTTCGGGTGCAGCCAGGCCCATCGCCCCCTCGCGCAGCCGGAGGTACTCCTCCACCCCACCGGGCAGGTCGCGGACCCGCCCGTCGCCGAGCAGCCCGAACACCCGGTCGCACACCCGCTCGAGGAAGTAGCGGTCGTGCGAGACGACCACGAGCGTCCCGGCCCAGCCGTCGAGCAGGTCCTCCAGCGCGTTCAGGGTCTCGACGTCGAGGTCGTTGGTCGGCTCGTCGAGGAGCAGCACGTTGGGCCCGGCCATCAGCAGCCGCAGGAGCTGGAGCCGGCGTCGCTCACCGCCGGAGAGCTCGCCGACCCGGGTCCACATGCGCTCGCCGGTGAATCCGAACCGCTCGGCCAGCTGGAGCGCGGTGATCTCGCGCCCCTTGCCGAGCTCGACCACGGAGCGCACGTCCTCGACGGCCTCGAGGGCCCGCTTGCCGGCCGGCAGCTCGACGACCTCCTGCGAGAGGTACGCCGTCTGCACCGTACGGCCCACGACGACACGACCGGAGTCGGGCGCCAGCTCCTGCTCCAGCAGCCGCAGCATCGTGGTCTTGCCTGCGCCGTTGACACCGACGAGGCCGACCCGGTCGCCGGGCCCGAGCCGCCAGGTCACGTCGTCGAAGATCATCCGGTCACCGAGCCGGAGGCTCACGTCCTCGACGTCGAAGACCGTGCGGCCCAGCCGGGCCCCGGCGAAGCGGGTCAGCTCGACGGAGTCGCGTGGCGCGGGCTCGTCGGCGATCAGGGCGTTGGCCGCGTCGATGCGGAACTGCGGCTTGGACGTCCGCGCCGGGGGGCCACGCCGCAGCCACGCCAGCTCCTTGCGCAGCAGGTTCTGCCTGCGGTCCTCGGTCGCCGAGGCGATGCGGGAGCGTTCGGCCTTGGCCAGCACGTACGCCGCGTAGCCACCGTCGTACGCGTGCACCTCGCCGTCGGCGACCTCCCAGGTGGTCTCGCACACCGCGTCGAGGAACCACCGGTCGTGGGTCACGGCCACCAGCGCACCGCGCCGGACGGCGAGGTGGCGGGCCAGCCAGTCCACCCCTTCGACGTCGAGGTGGTTGGTGGGCTCGTCGAGCAGCAGCAGGTCGGGGTCGTCGACCATGAGCTTCGCGAGCGCGACACGCCTGCGCTCACCCCCCGACAGCGGCCCGATCAGCCCGTCGAGATCCAACCCCGCGAGCAGCGCGTCGGCCAGCCCCCGGGTCCGCGGGTCCGAGCGCCACGCGTGCTCGGGCCGGTCGCCGACCACAGCCATGCGTACGGTCAGGTTCGGGTCGAGGTCGTCGCTCTGGCTGAGGTAGCCGATCTGCAGCCCGCCGGTGTGGGTGACCCGGCCGCCGTCAGGGCTGCGGCGCCGGGCGATCACCTCGAGCAGGGTGGTCTTGCCGCCGCCGTTTCGGCCGACGACGCCGAGCCGCTGGCCCTGCGCCACCCCGAGCGAGACACCGTCGAGGAGGGTACGGGTGCCGTAGGCGAGCCTGACCTCCTCGAGGTTGACCAGGTTGCTGACCGGCGGGCTCACAGCTCCTCCGGATCCACGATCCGAGCCCCGGGTACGGGCGCCTCGGCCCGTCGTACCGACCGGCAGACCCCCGCCGCCGACAGCGCCACCGCCAGGTCGAGCGCGTGCTCCTCGTCACGAGCCAGGAACGCGCAGGTCGGGCCGGACCCCGAGACGACAGCGGCCAGCGCCCCGTACTCCTCCCCCAGGTCGAGGGTGAAGCGGAGCACGGGCTTGAGCGACAGGGCGGCCCGGCCGAGGTCGTTGGTCACCGCGGGCCCGAGGCGTTGGGGATCACCGGTACGCAGCGCGGCCATCAGGTCGTCGGACACCCGCGGCTCGGGACGGATCGACGACGAGCCCAGCCGGTCGAACTCGGCGTAGACAGCGGGGGTGGACAGGCCACCGTCGGCGAGGGCGAGCACCCAGTAGAAGCGCCCGCGGGCCAGCGCCGGCGTCAGTGACGAACCGGTGCCGACGCCGACAGCAGTGCCACCGACGAGACTGAACGGGACGTCGGCGCCCAGGCCCGCTGCAAGGTCGTGCAGCTCGGCCCGGTCCAGCCGTAACCCCCAGAGGGCGTCGCAGGCGACGAGGGCGGCGGCCGCGTCAGCGCTCCCTCCGGCCATGCCGCCGGCGACCGGGATGCCCTTGCGCAGGTGGAGGTGCACGTCGGGCGAGACACCGGCGAGCTCGGCCAGAGCGTGGACCGCCCGCACGGCGAGGTTCGTGCCGTCGAGCGGGACCTGGCCGGCGCTCTCGCCCTCGACCGAGACAGTGATCCCGGACCCGTCCGGCCCGTCGGTGCTGCCCTTCGATGCGGTGATGTCGTCGTACAGACCGACGGCCTGGAAGACGGTGACGAGATCGTGGTAGCCGTCCGGACGGAGCGCACCGACCGACAGCTGGAGGTTCACCTTGGCCGGCGCGCGCACGGTCACCGCTGCCTTCGCCACCCCTCGACTCTATTGGGCGGGTCGGCCCGGACGCTGCTCGGCGATCTTCGCGTAGGCCGCGACGTCGAGCTGCTCCCCGCGTACGGACGGATCGATCGATGCCGCCCGTAGCGCGGTCTCGGCGGCTGCAGGGCTGCCGGCCCACCCGGCCAGGGCCGCCCGCATCGTCTTGCGTCGCTGCGCGAACGCGGCGTCGACGACCGCGAACACCTCGGCCCGGCCGGCTGTCGTGACCGGCGGCTCGCGCCGGACCAACGCCACGAGACCTGAGTCGACGTTGGGCGCGGGCCAGAACACGTTGCGGCCCACCGCCCCTGCCTTGCGCACGTCCGCGTACCAGCGCGCCTTTACCGACGGAACGCCGTAGGTACGCGAGCCAGGGCCGGCCGCGAGCCGGTCGGCCACCTCGGCCTGCACCATCACCAGGACCGTACGCAGCGACGGCAGGACCTCGAGCAGGTGCAGCAGCACCGGTACCGACACGTTGTAGGGGAGGTTGGCCACCAGTGCCGTCGGCTCGAGCCCGGCAAGGTCAGCGGGACCGACCTGCAGGGCGTCAGCGGTGACGGTGGCCAGCCGGCCGGTCAGGGTGGGCGCCCGCTCCGCGACCGTGACAGGGAGCTGGGCCGCGAGCAGCTCGTCGATCTCGACGGCAACCACCGACGCCGCCTCGGTCAGCAGCGCCAGGGTCAGGGACCCGAGACCCGGGCCGACCTCGAGCACCACGTCGTCGGTTCGCAGCCCGGCGGTCCGTACGATCCGGCGCACCGTGTTGGGGTCGATGACGAAGTTCTGGCCGCGTTGCTTGGTCGGCCGCAGCCCAAGGTGGGCGGCAAGCGCACGGACTTCGGCGGGACCGAGCAATGCTGCTGCTGGGCCCGGTTCCGGTCCCGTCACGAGAACAGCAGGTGCCCGCAGTACGGCCAGCTTCCTGCACCACTGCGGAGGTAGAGCAGCTGGGCCCGGTAGGTCTGCTCGCTCGACGAGTTGTCGATCGGGTTGCCCACCCCACCGACGCCGTGCCAGGTACCCAACGAGAACTGGTATAGCCCGAAGAACAGCCCACCACCACCGACGGCCTTCGGGTTGCCACCAGACTCGCAGTGCGCCAGCGCCCCCCAGTTCAGGCCGGCAACTGACGTACGCGGGGACGGGGCAACCGGTCGGGCGTGGGTGCCGACAGCAACGACCTCGGTCACCGGCGTGGAGGCCACCTTGCGCGAAAGCAGTTTGGCCACAATGGTTTTTCCGTCGTGCAGGGTGTAGTGCCACGTCTCGATCGTGTGCCCGACAACGCCGGCCCGCGTCACCTTCGTCGTGCCGACATACAAGCTGGAGTCGGAAACATGTTGCACAGTAAAGGGAATCGTCACATCACGGATAACGTCACGTACCGAGACACGGGTGACGACAACAGCCTGGCCGTCCTGGACGAGCGTCGTGGCCGGCACCGAGAGCAGGTCGAGCGGGCCGAGGACGATGCCGGCCTCTGTCAGTGCGTCGGCCCACGTCGCCTGCGTGGTGACCAGCGCCTTGGTGTGCCCGCCGGCGCGGACGGTCACCGCCTTGGGCATGCGTACGACCAGGGACAGCCCGTCGAGGGGGATCCGCTGGAACCGCGAGACGGAGAGGTACGCCGAGCTGAACCGCCCACCGATCTGCCGGGACAGCTCGGACACCGTCTGCGCCGTTGTCCAGATCTGCCGCGAGACGCCGTCGACCACCAGGGTGACCTCGCGGGCGCTGACCACCGCTACGTGCAGACCGTCGGTGACCGCGGTGTGCTGGGCGGGTGCGACATCGTCACGCTGCGCAACCTTGACCCCCTGCTCGGCGAGCAGGTCGCCGACCGTGGAGGCGTAGGTGCGGACGACCCGGGTGGCGCCATCGACGTCGAGCGTCACCGCCTTGTCGGCGGTGACGTACGCCAGCGGTCCGGCCAGCAGCGCGACGAGAACAACGCCGTGCAGAGCCAGGACCGTGGGGCGTGCTCGCACGCAGCCTCCAGGTCTCGCAGGTCCCGGACGCCCCCAGATCCGGCCAACGTCCAAGGACGCTAACGGAGTGTGACGCAGACCCACAACCTGATCAGTCAGATCGGCCCGAACATACGTTCGCCTGTGGCCCAGATCGCGGCGCCGATCTCGTCCTCGTCGACGCCCTTGACGGCGGCCATCGCGCGCAGGGTCAAGGGGATCAGGAAGCTTGCGTTCGGACGGCCGCGGTGGGGGGTCGGGGTGAGGAACGGCGCGTCGGTCTCGACCAGGAGCTGGTCCAACGGCGTGACCGCCAAGGCCTCGCGCAGCGGGTCGGCGTTCTTGAAGGTGACCGTGCCGGCGAAGGAGAGCACCCAGCCCTGCTCGACGCAGGTGCGCGCCATCTGCGCGTCGCCGCTGAAGCAGTGGAAGACGACGCGGTCGGGGGCACCCTCGTCGGCGAGGATGCGCAAGACGGCGTCGTGCGAGTCACGGTCGTGGATCACCAACGTCTTGCCGTGCTTCTTGGCCATCGCGATGTGCCGGCGGAACGACTCCTCCTGCACGGCGCGGCCGCCGTCGCCGGTACGGAAGAAGTCCATGCCTGTCTCGCCGATCGCGCGTACCACCGGGTCGGCAGCGAGGGCATCGATCTCCGCGTACGCCGCCTCGAGCGCAGCCGCACCGTCCTGCGCCGCGATCCGCGGAGCCTCGTTCGGGTGCAGGGCGACGCCCGCGTCGATGTCGGCGTGGCTGCGGGCGACCTCGACCGACCAGCGCGCGCTCGGCAGGTCGCAGCCGATCTGCACGAGTCGCGTCACGCCGACCGCTCGCGCCGCGGTGAGGGCGTCCTGCACGGTGAGGGCCGCGTCGTCGGTACTGATGTCCAGGTGGCAGTGGCTGTCGAGAACGGGCGTACGCAACGGTTCTGGCGCCGGCGGGTAGTCGCCGTCGCGGCGGGCCCGACGGGTGCCGCCGCTGACTGGATCGACCACGCCGACTCAGTCCTCGAGTCGGGGGAACAGCACCGCACCCTTGGTGACGGTCAGTCCCGCGCCGAGCTGGCCCCAGCGACCTGCGTCCGCGAGCGGCTGTGCGGCGAGATCGCCGAGGGTGGCTTGCGCGCCGAGCGAGTCCCAGAGGGCGGCGCAGGCCTTGGGGATCACTGCGTTGAGCAGCACGGCGAGGACCCGAAGGCCCTCGGCGGCGGTGTACAGCACGGTCTCGAGCCGGGCCCGGTCGTCGTCGGACTTGGCCAGCTGCCAGGGCGCCTGCTCGGTGAGGTAGCCGTTGAGCACGTCGACGAGCTCCCACACCGCGTTGATGCCGCCGGAGAAGTCGAGCGCCCCGATCCGGTCGTCAGCGACCCTCGTCGCTTCGAGCGCCGTGGCATGGACGACCGCCTCGGCCGGCCCCGGCGTACCCTCCGCCGGCAGCGACCCGTCGCAGTAGCGCACGACCATGGCCGCGACCCGCGAGGCGAGGTTGCCGAACCCGTTGGCCAGCTCGGCGGTGTAGCGGGCGCTCATGTCCTCCCACGAGAACGAGCCGTCCGACCCGAACGCGATGGCGCGCAAGAAGTAGTAGCGGAACGCGTCGGACCCGAAGTGGTCGATCACCTCGGAGGGGGCGATGCCGGTGAGCTTGGACTTGCTCATCTTCTCGCCGCCGACCAGCAGCCAGCCATGGGCGAACACCTTGCGCGGCGGCGCGATGCCCGCAGCCATGCACATGGCCGGCCAGAACACCGCATGGAAGCGCAGGATGTCCTTGCCCACGAGGTGGACGTCGGCTGGCCAGAGCTCGGCGAACCGCTCGTCGTCGACGCCATACCCGGCCGCCGTCGCGTAGTTGATGAGGGCGTCGAACCAGACGTACACGATGTGGTCGGCATCCCACGGCACCGGGATGCCCCAGTCGAAGGACGACCGCGACATCGAGATGTCGGTCAGTCCCTGCTTGATGAAGGACAGGACCTCGTTGCGGGCGCTGGCCGGCTCGACCGCCTCCGGGTGCTCCTCGTAGTGGGCCAGCAGCCGGTCGCCGTACGCCGAGAGCCGGAAGAAGTAGTTCTCCTCGGACAGCTGCTCGACCGGACGGCCGTGGATCGGGCAGACCTGCACGCCCACGTACTCACCCGTGCCCTCGATGACCTCGCCGGGGAGCTTGAACTCCTCGCAGTCGACGCAGTACGGGCCGACGTACGTACTCGTGTAGACGTCGCCGTTGTCCTTGATGGCCTGCCACATCGCCTGCACGCTCGCGGTGTGCCGCGGCTCGGTGGTGCGGATGAAGTCGTCGTTGGCCGCATCGATCGTGGTCAGGACCGGCCGCCAGGCGCCGTCGACGAGCTGGTCGCACCACGCCTGCGGGGTCATGCCGTGCGCCTCGGCGGTCCGCTGCACCTTCTGCCCGTGCTCGTCGGTGCCGGTCAGGAACCAGACCTGCTCGCCACGCTGCCGGTGCCACCGGGACAGGACGTCGCCCGCCACCGTCGTGTACGCGTGCCCGATGTGGGGGGCGTCGTTGACGTAGTAGATCGGGGTGGTGACGTAGAACGAGGGCATGCGCCAACCTTAGCGACGCGCGCGAAGCCGATTTTGCGGACAAGGTCGACGGTTGTAGGTGGTAGATCAAACGAGACGTCGAGTGGAGCGGGGGTCAGCGGGGGCGGGCCGCGACCACGGCGTCGAAGACCGTGCGTTTGGGCAGTCCGGCGGCCGCGGCGACCGCGGTGATCGCCTCCTTGCGGGTCTCGCCGGCCTCCTCGCGCCGGGCCACCCGGTCCGCCAGCTCGGTCGGCGCCGGCGGCCCGTCCGGCCCGGTCCCGGGAGCAGGTGCGCCACCGACGACGACCGTGATCTCGCCGCGTACGCCGGGCTCGGCCCACGCGACCAGCTCGGCGAGGGGCCCACGCCTGATCTCCTCGTACGTCTTGGTCAGCTCGCGGCAGACGGCCGCCTCCCGGGTCGGGCCGAAGGCGGTGGCCATCGCGGCCAGGGTGATCGCGAGCCGGTGCGGGGCCTCGAAGAACACCAGCGTCCGCTGGTCGTCGGCCACCGCCGCCAGCCGGGCCGCCCGCTCCCCCGCCTTGCGCGGCAGGAACCCCTCGAAGCAGAACCGGTCGACCGGCAGCCCCGAGACGGCGAGGGCGGTCAGCACCGCACTGGGGCCGGGCACCGCCGTCACGCGTACCCCCGCGTCCACCGCAGCGCGGACCAGCCGGTAGCCAGGGTCCGAGACCGACGGCATCCCGGCGTCCGTCACGAGCAGGACGCGGGCCCCGCCGAGGAGCGCCTCGACCAGGTCCGGCGTACGCGCCGCCTCGTTGTGCTCGTGGTACGACACGACCCGACCGGGGACCGTGACGCCCAGAGCAGTGGTCAGGCGGCGGAGCCGACGGGTGTCCTCGGCGGCGACCAGGTCAGCGGCGAGCAGCTCGGTGGCCAGCCGGGCCGGTGCGTCACCGGTGTCGCCGATCGGGGTCCCCGCGAGGACGAGCAGGCCACTCACCCGCGCATCCTCGCAGGCGAGCGCTACCGGGCCCCGGGGTGGCCGGTACGTACGATGACGGGGTGACCGACTCGGTGACCGGGACCATCGCGCCGGCCGACGAAGAGGTCCAGGCTGCCCCAGGGGAGTCGGGTGCTGTCGGCGGCCCCGGTGGAGCCGGTCGGCATCGCGGCGGCCGGCGGCAGGACCGGCTCCCTGTCCGCGAGCGGCTGGCGCCGCCAATGCCGGACGACGGGCGCTGGAACTGGGGCGGACCGCTGCTGGTCACCGCGATGGCGGCAGTGCTTCGGTTCACCGGCCTCGGCTCGCCGCACGTGTTCTCGTTCGACGAGACGTACTACGCCAAGGATGCGCTCTCACTGATCCGGTTCGGCTACGAGCAGGAGAGCGTCGCCAACGCCAACGACCTGATCCTGGCCGGCAACACCAAGGTCTTCACCGGCCAGGCGTCGTTCATCGTCCATCCGCCGGTCGGCAAGTGGGTCATCGGGTTCGGCGAGTGGATCTTCGGCGCGACCCCGTTCGGCTGGCGGTTCATGCCCGCGGTCGTCGGCACCCTCGTCGTGCTGATGCTGGCGCGGATCGTGCGGCGGATGACGCGCTCGACCCTGCTGGGCTGCGTCGCCGGGCTGCTGCTGGCGCTCGACGGGCTGTCCATCGTGCTGTCGCGGAGCGCGCTGCTCGACGGGGTGCTCGCGTTCTTCCTGCTCGCAGCCTTCGGCTGCCTGCTCGTCGACCGCGACCACATGCGGGCCCGGATGGTCGCGTGGCTGGACGAGCAGGCTGCCCGCGACGGCCCGGAGAGCTCTGCGCCGTCCGACCATCCCATCGACGCGGACGACCGGGGCCCGGCGATGGGGCTGCGGCCGTGGCGGCTGCTGGCCGGGGTGCTGCTCGGCCTGGCCTGCGGCGTCAAGTGGAGCGGGCTCTACTTCATCGTCGCGTACGGCGCCATGACCGTGCTGTGGGACCTGGGCGCCCGCAGGGCCGCCGGCATCAAGGCGCCTTACGTCGCCACGCTCCGGCGCGACGCGTGGACCGGGTTCCTCTCGCTGGTACCTGTCGCCCTCGTCGTCTACTGCCTGACCTGGATCCCCTGGCTCCTCACGTTCTCGCACCAGAAGCGGGGCTGGTACCTCGGGCGCCGCGGCTTCGGCTGGTTCCCCGACAACGTGCGCGCGATGCTCGACTACCACGCGCAGATGTGGCACTTCCACACCCACCTGGACTCGCCGCACCCCTATGCCGCCAAGGCGATCGGATGGCTGCTGCAGGTGCGGCCCACCGCGTTCTGGTCGATCCAGCTCAAGCCTGGCGAGCAGGGCTGCCCGGCCTCCTCGTGCACCCGCGAGGTCACCTCGCTCGGTACGCCAATGCTGTGGTGGGCGGCTTCCGCTGCCCTCTTGTGGCTGATCTGGCGGTGGATCGGTGCGCGCGACTGGCGGGCCGGCGCGGTGCTGGGCTCGGTCGCCGCCGGCTGGCTGCCCTGGGTCATCCTTTTCCGCGACCGCACCATCTTCACCTTCTACGCGGTCGCGGTCGCCCCGTTCATGGTGATGGCGCTGACCTTCGCGATCGGCGCGATCATCGGCACCAGAGACGCGTCGCCCACCCGGCGTACGTGGGGAGCGGCCTCCTCCGGCGGCTACCTGCTGCTCGTCGTCGCCAACACCGCGTGGATCTGGCCGGTGCTCGTCGGCACGGTGCTCGCCCAGCCCGACTGGGCCCGCCGCCTGTGGTTCCGCGGCTGGATCTGAGCGGTTGAACCCCGGCCCTCCTGACGAGGACCAGGGTTCGACGTCTCACTTCTTGTGGTGGAGCTCACGGCCGCACTGGCCACGGCCCGGGGTCTGACAGACAGATTCCGGCACGACACCAAACGGGTCAGGCGAGTCACGACCGCTGGGACCGTCACCACTGGTGACTACCGATGGGCCGTCGGCCTCAAAAACTCCTCCACAAGACTGTCCGTGGCCATGAAGTGTCTCCGCTGGTGGCCAAGTAAAAGTCCCCACCCCTCGCTCGTCGTGTCGAGCCGGAGCGTGGCGCAGTCAGCTACATCCGCGCCTCGGGCCCCGGGCCCAGCCGGGTGCGGGCTGGCGACGAGGCACTGGTGTCCTTGGCGCGGTACATCGCCGCATCTGCGTGCGCGAGCAGCCGGTCGGCGTCGTCCGCGTCGCGTGGGTAGATCGCCACCCCAACGCTGGCTCCGACGCGGACCAGAGTTCCATCCACCGTCATGTCGTCATTCAGGGCCAAGGCAATCCTGTCGCGTAGTTTCTTGGCGACACGCGTGGAGTCCTCCCCCGACGGGGTCCCCGCGATGTCAGCGGCCAGGACCAGAAACTCGTCGCCCCCTTGGCGGGCCACGAGGTCGGCTGAGCGGAGCGTGGCTCGAAGGCGGGTGGCAACCATCTCAAGCACCCGATCACCTGCGGCATGGCCCAGCAGGTCGTTCACCTGCTTGAAGCCATCGAGATCAACAAAGAGCGCGACCACTCCGAGCCCGCTGCGCTCGGCCCGTGCCAACGCCAGCCGCAGCGCCTCGTCGAAGTAGCGGCGGTTGGGCAGGCGGGTCAACCCGTCATGGGACGCCAAGAAGTCCAGCTCTTGCTCCAACGTCTTCTGACGCGTGATGTCGAGCAGGAACCCCTGCCAGTAAGGCTTCACCCCTTCGATGTCCACCAGCTGTGCGGAGTCGCGCATCCACACCACCTGGCCATCTGGTCGAAGCATCCGGTAGTCGGTCGTGAACTCCTTGAACGAGCCGGTGTTCGTCGCGATGTCTTCTTCGATGACTCGCAAGAGATCGTCCGGGTGCACCTGATCCAGCCACATCGTCGGGTTCGCGAGGATGGCCTCCGGGTCGAAGCCCAGCTGCTCGGCGTGGGTCGGCGAGACGTAGGTCGTGCGGGAGACACCCGGACTCTCCGCGTCAAACTCTTGCGTGTAGAAGCCCACGGGACTGTGCTCGATGATGGCCCGGAATCGCTGTTCCGTCTGCGCTAGCTGCCGTTGGGTCTCTCGCTCCGCGGTGATGTCCGAGATCACCCCGTGCCAGTACCGGGTCGGTCGGTCGAGGTCGTTGACCAGGTGGGCCTTGTCGCGCACCCAGATTGGTTCGGCACCAGAGCCGGGAACCACGCGATACTCGATCTCGGTGGCCACGCCGTCCGCTGCGGCCGCCGCGAAGCAGGCCTGGACGCGCGCTCTGTCATGACTGTGGATGTGCGCCATCCAGGCCTGCAGGCTCGGCTGCCGGTCCGCCCCCATCGACCCGAGAAGCCGGTCGAGCTGCGGGCTGATGTACTCAAACCGCGAGCGGTCATACGTCTGCACGTAGAGCACCGACGGGCAGTCCTCCACGAGCCCCCGAAAGCTGACGCCAAAGCCGGGCTCGTCGGCCGCGCCCCTCCCGCCAGCGTCGCTTCGGCGGGCGCGCGTCACCAGGGCCAGCGACGCCAGCAAGCCGGCAGCGCTGAGCCGAGACAACAGGGGTGCACTCACCAAACGAGTATCGACACCCAGATCGACCGGCTTGAAGATCGTCACCGACGCTGCCTGAGGCCGTCGTCCGGCTTGCCCTTGGCTGAGGCCCCCGTTCGACGAACTGCTCTACCCCCGACGCCGACCGGTCTACGACCGGGCCCGGCCCGCGCAACGCCAGACCGGCGCTCGTTTGAGCGCCGGTCGGGCTGGGTACCAGGCGGGCTTGCTAGCCACCGCCCTCGCGGGCGACAGTTCTAGTAAGACCGCCATGGTGGAGCTGAGGGGATTCGAACCCCTGGCCCCCTCGATGCGAACGAGGTGCGCTACCAGGCTGCGCCACAGCCCCAGACGAGACGGAACGATACCAAGGACGGCGGCCGGGGCCGAACGGCAGACCGTCGGTGCGGGTGCGGGTCAGTCGCCGACGGCGCGACGGCGCTCGACGAGGACCTCGCCGGTGACGATGGGGTCGCGCCCGCTGGCAGCCTGCTCGGCAGCCGCGTCGTCGGCCGAGTGCTCCTCGTGCTCGTCAATCGCACCGTCCGCCAGCCGGCCTGAGGTCCAGGCGCCGGGGACGGACAGATCGATGATGCGTACCGAGCGCGGGGCCTTGGGCGCGGACACGTACGTCGGCAGGGGTACGGGTACCGGCTCCCAGGCCCGCTCGGCCACCGCGTCGTAGAACTCGGGGTCGGCGAGCGCGCAGGCCGCGTCGGCGGCGGCGCCCGCGCGAGCGGCCGCGTCGCGACGGCGCTCGTCCTCGGCGGCCTCGATCGCGGCCCGCTCGGCCCGGCGGGCGCTGGCTGCGGCAGCCTGGCGAGCGGCCTCGGCCGCGGCGGCCGGCCGGCTCATCGTGCGGGCGGCCTGCTCGTGGCGGAGCCGGCGCGACTGGGCAGCGCGCGATCGGCGCAGCGCCAGCTCACGGTCGCGTACGGCGCGGGCACTGGCCCTGGCGCGGACGACGAAGAGCACGAGCAGCAGCACCGGGACCAGCGAGGCCCACAGCGGCAGCACGCCCATCAGGCCGAGGCCGACGACGAGAACAGTCAGCCCGATCAGCACCAGGCCGACGAGCCGGCGGCGGGCCGCGGCGAGCGAGGCGGGGCTCGGCGGCTCGATCGCTCCGTCAGGGACGGTCTTGGTGGCTTCGCGGCGCGGGACGATCACTTCGCGGCGGTCACCGACCGAGCTGAGCCCTTCGGCGCCGCGGCGGGAGAGCGTACGCATCGCGCCCTGGAAGCGGTCGACCGAGCGTGACTCGGTCACCTCGTCGTGCCTGCGCAACCACATCGGCACGAGTACCACGGCCCACAGCACGACGATCGCCGCGTAGATGAGACCGCTGGTGTTCACGACTCGAAACGCTAAGGCGCCCAAGCACTCTGCTCACGCATTGTGCGCGGTGTGTCGCGGTATCTCCCGACGATCTTGAGAGATCACTGCGCGACACGCCGTACGGAACAGTTATCTCTCAAGATCGTCGCGGAAGGGGGCGGGGTCGCGACCAGGCGCCACCGCAGCACGGGTACGGCGCCAGCGCGCCAGCACGCCGTCGCCGACCTCCTCGGCTGTCAGCGCGAAGCACAGGTGGTCGCGCCAGTCGCCGTCGATGTGCAGGAACCGCGGCCGCAGCCCCTCGGGCCGGAACCCGAGCTTCTCGACCACGCGCAGCGAGGCCGCGTTCTCGGGCCGGATGTTGATCTCGACCCGGTGCAGCCCGATCGAGAACACGTGGTCGGCGGCCATCGCGACGGCGGTCGGGATCACCCCGCGGCCCGCGACAGCACGGTCCACCCAGTAGCCGATGTGCGCGGACCGCAGCGACCCCCAGGTGATGCCGCCGACAGTGACCTGCCCGACCAGGTGCCCGCGGTGCGTGACGATGAACGGCATCAGGTGCCCGGCCCGTGCCTCGGAGGTGAGCACCCGCACCATGTGACCGAACGTCGGCGGGATCTCGCCAGCCCCGGCGGGAGAGGTCGCGTCCCACGGCCGCAGCCACTGGACGTTGCGCGCACGTACGGACCGCCAGTCGGACCGGTCGCGCTGCCGGATCGGCCGCAGCCCGATCTCGCCCTCGGTCAGCTCGACCGGCCACCCGGGCGTCAGTGGTCACCCCCGGCG
>JANMWN010000135.1:0-2209 GCA_031394045.1 Sporichthyaceae bacterium | reverse complement strand
GTGAGAAACTTGCATCCCGTGGATGTCCCTTCTGAGCGGGTAGAACGTGCCTGTCGCAAGCCACATTCTCCTTGCACAGCAGGGCATCCGCGGGTTACGACCCGCCCCCAACCACTACCCCAACGGTGGATCCGGGCTGAGACGCACGGGAAGCGGCGGGTGGCGTACGCCTGGGGCAGGGTCGGTTTCCAGCGGATGGTAGCGACCAACATAGAAGCACGGCCGTTGGACGTGCTTCTACCCATGGATAGGCCAAGCTTGACCCGTACGTCGTGGACTCGCTACGGGATGCCGACCGCTTGCTTACGCACGTCCTCGTAGACCTCCGCGGCAAAGGTGACACCGCCGAGGCGGATATCCAGACCGGTGATGATTATCCGATCCAGGACGTCGTCGGTGGTTACCGGGCCAGATCTTGCGGCTGGAATGCGAAGCCGTCGATGACGGCGTCGCGCATGGCCGGCGCTCACGCGGCCAGGACGCGCTCGGTGCCACGGATCTCGCTCTCGCAGGCATCGACTTACTGCCAGGCCGCGCCCAGCAGGCTGCTGGGAGTCACCGCTCCATCTTCTACACCCACCGCGCCGACCCATCTGCTGTGACTCGTCTTGCACCTGGGGTGGCTGGCGCGGGGCGAGTTCCGTGCGCCCGCGTCCATCTTCGTCCGTGGGGGAACTTTCTTGCGCTGACTCCCGGTGTTACCCCCTGTTTTCGTACACCTCCTTGTGTAGGGGTGAATCCACCACCGGGGTGGGGGCCTCTGCCGGAGGTCTCGTTGATGTCGATGCACCGGTTGTCAGCCGGGTCAGGGTTTCGGTACCTGCTGCGTCACACCGCCTGCGGGGACGTGCAACGGGCCGCGGCGGAGCCGTTGACCGCGTACTACGCGGCGCACGGCTACCCGGCCGGTCGGTGGATGGGCGCGGGGCTGCTCGGCTTGGGCGACGACCTGGGGATCCGCGCCGGGTCGGTGGTCACCCAGGAGGCAATGGGCGCACTCTTCGGACAGGGCCGCCACCCGCTCACCGACGCCCCCCTCGGCCGGGCGTACCCGATGTTCAAGCCGGTGGCCGAACGGGTCGCCGCCCGGATCGCTGCACTGCCGGCTGGACTGACTGCGGACGCGCGGGCCGCGCAGGTCGCGTCGATCGAACGGTACGAGCAGCGCCGCCCAGTCCCTCACGCGGTCGCCGGGTACGACTTGACGTTCACCGTCCCCAAGTCCGTCAGCGTCCTGTGGGCGCTGGCCGACCCCGGCACCCAGGCCGCGATCGCCGACGCCCATGCGACCGCCGTCGCGGGTGCGCTGGCCTGGTTGGAGACGGAGGCGTTGTTCACCCGGACCGGGCACGGCGGGACCGAGCAGGTCCGGGCACGTGGGGCGGTCGCGACCGCGTTCGACCACTGGGACAGCCGCTCCGGTGACCCGAACCTGCACACCCACGTGGTGGTGGCGAACAAGGTCCAAGGACCGGACGGGGCGTGGCGCTCGGTTGACGGCCGCACCATCCACCACGCCACCGTCGCGGTCTCCGAGCTGTATGACGGGCTCCTCGCCGACAACCTGGCCAGCGCCCTGCCGGTGACGTTCGGGTTCCGGGACCGCGGTCCGAGGCGCACCCCCGCGTACGAGGTCGACGGGATCGACGACGTCCTGCTGGCGGAGTTCTCGACCCGTGCTGCCGCGATTGGCGGCGCCCTCGACGACGCGGTCACTGAGTTCCGGGCCGCGCATGGCCGGTCACCGTCGCGGGCGGAGAACCTGCGGCTGCGCCAGGTCGCGACGCGGGCGACCCGCCCGGCCAAGACTCCGCGCCCGCTCCAGGAGCTGATGGCCACCTGGCGCGACCGTGCGGAGGCGCTGACCGGCCATGCCCCCTCAACGATCACCACCGCCACCCGACAAACCCACCAGCCAGCAGAGCTGGGGGCCGGTGACTTCGACGCGACCGCCCTGGATGGTCTCGCCGAGACCGTGTTGACCGGGGTGGAGCAGCGCCGCGCGAGGTGGAACGGGTGTAACCTGCACGCCGAGGCTGCCCGCGCCACCCGCGACCTGCGCCTGACCTGTGACGGCACCCGCGAGCAGCTCAACGCCGCCGTGGTCCAGGCGGCGGAGGCCCGCTGCCTGGTACTGGAGCCGGGGCCTGAGGCGCGCCGGGGGGAGGCCCGGATGAGTACCCCGGGCATGCTGCTGGCCGAGCAGCAC
>JANMWN010000122.1:0-3170 GCA_031394045.1 Sporichthyaceae bacterium | reverse complement strand
CTTAGCCCGGATCCACCGCGCCGGACGGGGTGTGGGGTGGGTCGTAGATCGAGAATGCCCTTACGTGCTGGGAGAATCGGACTTGTCTAGGGTTCGATTCGGTCCACCACGAAGGGCATCTCGTAGATGAAACTATCGCATGTCGCGCCGGTGCGGTCAGCGGTGTTCGACGATCCGAACCTCGTGTCGTGCGCGGGTTTGGTCCCGGTGGTGGGCTTGGCTCAGCGGGCCGGGCTCGGCGCCTTGGTGGACCGCCATGTGGGTGTTGGCGGCGGTGCCGGTCACGGGGGTGGCGCGAAGGTGACGGCGTTGGTGGCGGGGATGGTCGCTGGGGCGGACAGCATCGACGACATGGACCTGTTGCGTCACGGTGGGATGGGCCGGTTGTTCACCGGGGTCCGGGCACCGTCGACGTTGGGGACGTTCCTGCGGGCGTTCACCTTCGGGCATGTTCGTCAGCTCGATGCGGTCGCGTCCCGGTTCCTGATCGCTTTGGCCGGGCAAGGCCCGTTGCTGCCCGGCGCCGGTCAGGTCACCTACGTCGACGTCGATGACACGGTCAAGGCCACCTTCGGCTACGCCAAGCAGGGCGCCGGTTACGGCTACTCCGGGGTCAAGGGGCTGAACGCGTTGATCGCGACGATCTCAACGCCGCTGGCGGCGCCGGTGATCGCGGCGACCCGGTTGCGGAAAGGCTCGGCGAACTCCGCCCGCGGCGCGGCCCGCCTGGTCACCGACGCGTTGATCACCACGCGGGCGGCCGGGGCGACCGGGATGGTGATCGTGCGCGCGGACTCGGCGTACTACGGCCACGACGTGATCGCCGCCGCCCGCAGGCGCGGGGCGTACTTCTCGGTCACCGCCCGCAAAGACCGGGCCGTGACCGCAGCGATCGCCTCGATCGAGGAGCAGGGGTGGACCACGATCCGCTACCCCAAGGCCGTCTTCGACGAGCCAAGTGGGTGCTGGATCAGCGACGCCCAGGTCGCCGAGATCGCGTTCACCGCGTTCACCTCACGCCGGGCGAGCGAGCATGTGACCGGGCGGTTGATCGTGCGCCGGGTCCGTGACGCCAACCCCGACCACCAAGTCGCAGACGCCCAAGGCGAGCTGTTCGCGACTTGGCGCCACCACGCGGTGTTCACCGACTCCCCGCTACCCATGCTGCAAGCCGAAGCCACCCACCGCCAGCACGCGATCATCGAACAGGTCATCGCCGACCTCAAAGGTGGCCCACTGGCGCACCTGCCGTCGGGAAGCTTCGCGGCGAACTCCGCGTGGCTGGTCTGCGCGGCGATCGCGTTCAACCTCACCCGCGCCGCCGGCGCCCTCGCATCCGGCTTCCACGCCAAAGCCACCACCGCCACGATCCGCGCCCACCTCATCTCGGTCCCGGGCCGGATCGCCCGCTCCGCCCGAACAGCAGTCCTGCACCTGCCCACCGCGTGGCCCTGGGAAAGCGCCTGGCAGCAACTGTTCAACACCGGCACCGGGCCACCACCCGCGGCCTGACCCAACCACCGCCGCCCCAGGCCGACCAAGGACAAAAGTGGAGACCCGGCCACACCGGGCGCACCCACACGCCCCCGCCCCGACGCAACCACCCGAAGATCAACTAGACGCGAAGGAAATCACCCGCGGTGGATCCGGGCTTAGGGTGCGGGGATGGCCGAGTACCAGATCACCTCGTGGCGTGAGCTGCCCTCCCTCGTCGTGGCCCGCGAGGGCGACATGCAGGCCAAGGTGCCGTTGCCCCAACGGTTCCAGGAGGCCATCGACGAGGCAGCGATGCGTCTCGGGGAGGTGTCCAGCGACGCCTACCTGGCCGGCTGGGAGCGCGGCGGCTGGACCGCTGGAGACGGCGCACCGGCCGACCTCGCGGCCTCCGTGGTCGAACAGCTTGAGACCGCCTGGCCCGACGCGGCCGTGCAGTCGTTCCTGGACGCGCTCGGCCCGCCCCAGACCTGACCCGCTCACATCTGCCGCCGCAGCGCCTCGGCCACCCGCAAGGGCGTCCCGTGCGGCGCTCCTGTGCTCGCGACCTGCTCGACCTCGGCGCGGACCGATGTGACGAAGCCCCAGGCGCGAGCGCGGTCCTCGTCGACGCCGAGCTGGCTCGACAGCTGGTACAGCCGTCGGCGCAGCAGGGCGCCCAGGTCGTCGTGCTGGCCCACCCACGGCGTCGGTTGGCGGAGCATCGCAGCGAGGTCGTAGCAACGATCGCCGAGCATCCCTCGCGGGTCGACTGCGACCCAACCGCCCGGGTGGCTGTCGCTGCTCAGCACGTTGCCGTGGTGCAGGTTGCCGTGCAGGAGGACGGGCGGGCCGGACTCGTCCGACGATGCCAACAGCTCGTCCAGCACCCGCTCGGCGTCCACGACCAGGGCCTGCGGGAGTGGTCCACGGCCTCCGTGCACGTCGAGGTACGTCGCGAACGGCGGCGGGTAGGCGTCGAGCCCGGGAAGCTCGACGACAGGCGGCTCCGCACGCCAGAGCCGGCCCAGCAACGCGCCCACGACTTCAGTGGCCTTCACGTCGTCGGTCGGCACGATCCCGCGGAGGGCAGCCCCGGGCGTCGCGCGCTCGAGCAGGCACACCCCCGCGACGGGATCGTCGGCGAGCAGTCGGACCGCACCGTTGCCACCCCAGGCCTCGAGGCTGGGCACAGCGCAGCTCTCCGGCCAACCGCGGAGGGCAGCACGCAGTACCGCCGGCTCGCCCCCTGATTGCATGACCGCCAGGACGAGCGAACGGTGCGAGGACACCGGCTCGCCGACGGTCAGGTCCCAGCGGGCGACAGCCGCCTCGACCAGGCCGGGAAGCTCGGACAACCAGGCCAGGCCCCGGTCACCCAACTCCCGGACGACCCAGGCGACCAGATCGGCCGGAAGTCCTGGATGGGCACCGACTGCCCGACCGACCCGCTGGGCTCCGAAGCCGAGCAGGTAGTCGCGGATCCGTTCCAGGTACGCCCGCAACGGCTCACCCTCGTCGGGTGCGGTGTTCGCGCCTGCGTCGAGGTAGACCTCGAGCAGGTGCTCCTCGTCGGTGCCTTCGTCGAGCCAGACCTGGATCTCGCGCGCCGCGGCCACGACGTCCGCCGGGTGCGAGCGCTCGCAGAACTCGCGGATCGTGACCCACTCGTCCTCCTGCCCGTCCAGGTGGGCGTC
>JANMWN010000108.1:0-4051 GCA_031394045.1 Sporichthyaceae bacterium | reverse complement strand
GCGGACCCACCGACATCGACAACCTGGTCGCCCTGTGCGGGCACTGCCACCGACTCATCCACTCCACCAACAACCCCTGGACCATCACCCCAGTACCCGGTGGCCCACCCGCATTCACCCGAACCGGCCCAGCCCCCTAGCCCCACCACGAGTGACGGCAGGGGCACCAGGCGAGGTCGGCGTATGTCGATTCGTTCTGCCCTGGCAACAACAATCGACACCAGTTGCCGCTGACTACTCGTCTGGGGCGAGGGGGACCACGGCTCGTACCGTTGTGCCTGCTCCTGGCTCGGACTCGACCCAGAGCCGGCCGCCGAGCAGCTGGATCCGCTCGTGCATGCCGACGAGTCCGTATCTTGGCTCGGGTGGCAGCGGGTCGCCGGGCTCGGCGGGTACCTGCGTCCGCTGGCTGACGTCGAAGCCCCGGCCGTCGTCGCCCACGACGAGCAGGATCCCGGCGTCCACCCGGTCCAGGCGTAAGAAGACGTGCGCGGCGCCGGAGTGCTTGACCGCGTTCTGGATCGACTCCTGCGCGATCCGGTACAGCGCCGTCGCGACGTGCTCCGGCAGCTCGATGTCGGCGGCGTCGACGCGCACGGACAGCTGAGGCACCGAACGGGCCAGGCTCTCCAGACCGGCAGCCAGGCCCAGGTCGTCGAGCACCGGGCTGCGCAGCCCCGAGATCGCGCTGCGAGCCTCGGTGAACGCGAGGTCGGCAAGCCCCCGGGCGGCCTGCACCTGTTCGAGCGCGAAGCCGGGATCGGACCCCGATGAGGCCAGCGAGACCTCGGCCGCCGAGAGATGGAAGGCCAGGCTGGCGATCGCCTGGGTCACGCCGTCGTGCAGGTCGGCGGCCACCCGTCGACGCTCTGCCTCCTGGGCTAAGACGGTGGCGGCGACCAGGCCCTCCCAGGCGCTGCGGTGCTCGGCGGCGTCACCGAGGGCGGCGTCGCGCTGCAGCCGCAGCCCGATCAGCCGGGCCAGCGACTGGACCAGCGCGACCTCGGCGGCGGTGAAGGTCCGCTGCGTACGCGAGTGGATGGCGACCACCGCCCAGGTGCGCCCGTCGGGGCTCAGCGCCGGTACGCACATGCGCGACACGGCCTCGCCGTCCCGCAGCCCGAGCAACGCACGGTGGACCGGGTTGCGCGGGGCGTCGTCGACGAGCACAGCGGGGATGCCGTCGACAGCGACGCGCCCCGTGACGCCGAAACCGAGGGGCAGCCGCAGCGCAGCCTGGTTCTCCGACACCGGCGGATGGACAGCGCTGACGAACAGCTCTTCGGCGACCTCGTCGATCCCGTACACGATGCAGCCGTCGGCCTCGAGCTGTTCGCTCAGGTGCCGGGCCAGGTCGGTCAGGTGGGCGGCGACCGGCTCAGGTCCGACCGCGATCGCGGCCACGGCGGCGAGCACGTCCGCGCTCAGCAATGCAGTCGGGTCGGGGCGGCTCAATGGAACAGGCCCTCGCGCAGGGCGACGGCGATCGCACCGCCACGGTCGGAGACGTCGAGCTTGCGGTACAGAGCGCGCAGGTGGGTCTTGACGGTGTCGTCGCTGACGACGAGCTTGGCCGCGATCGCGCGGTTCGACAACCCGGCGACGAGCAGCGCGAGAACCTCGCTCTCGCGCTGGGTCAGGCCGAGGCGCGCACCCGGCCAGAACTCGCCGCTGCTCATCCGGGCTGCTGAGGCGGCGACCCGCCCGGCCAGCGTCGGGTCGATGACGATCTCGCCCTCGCGTACGGCGATCAGGTGGCCGACCAGCTCATGCCCGTCCACGCGCTTGAGCAGGAAGCCGGAGGCGCCGACGCGCAGCGCCTGGAACAGGTACTGCTCGTCGTCGTACACGGTGAGGAACACGACCTTGCGGGCCGGCTCGACCTGGCGCAGCGCCGCGCACAGGTCGAGGCCGCTGCTGCCCCGGAGCCGTACGTCGCAGAGCACGACCTCGGGGTCCTGCTCGGCGATGCCGGCCAGAGCGTCGTCGTGCGTCGAGGCCGTACCCACGACGGTGACCTGGTCGGGGAAGCGCGAGAGCATCGCCACCAGCCCGTGCAGGACCATCTCGTGGTCGTCCACGAGGAAGACGCGCAGGGGCTGGCCGGGCATGGGTGAAGGTTAGGTGGCAGAGGGGCCTGGTCACGACCGACCGGCCGAGTTCACCCCGTACCCCACCCCGATGGGTGAGACGGCCACGCGGGCAGGCCCCGTAACGTCCCGATATGCCTGACAAAGCGATGCGCATCGCCCGCTCGACCAGGTCCATCGTGGGGTCGCGGCCGGTCATGCTCGCGATCGCGGGGGACAGCGCGGCCGGCAAGACGACGCTCACTCGCGGCCTGGTCGAGGCGATCGGCCCGGACCGATGCACCGCTCTGTGTGTCGACGACTACCACCGCTTCGACCGCGAGGAACGCAAGGGGCTGCCGTTCACGCCGCTGCACCCCGACTGCAACTACATCGACATCATGGAGCAGCACCTCCAGCTGCTGGCGACCGGGCAGCCCATCCTCAAGCCGGTGTACGACCACTCGACCGGACGGCTGGCCCGGCCGGAGTACGTCGAGCCCAAGCAGTTCGTCATCGTCGAAGGCCTGCTCCCCCTGACCTCCAAGCTGTCGCGGGCCTGCTTCGACGTCAGCGTCTTCCTCGACCCGCCCGAGGAGATCCGGCGGGCCTGGAAGATCGCGCGTGACTGCGACAAGCGCGGCTACGAGCCCAGCCAGGTCGAGGCGGAGCTGGCCCGCCGCGAGCCCGAGTCGGAGGCGTACATCCGTACCCAGCGGCGCCATGCGGACATCGTCGTCCGATTCTCGCCGATCGCGACCCGCAACGACCCGCCGGGTACGCCACTGTCGGCAGAGCTGTTGCTACGCCCCACGATCCGGCATCCCGCGCTGACGCACGTGCTCAGCGAGGAGGACCACACCGCGATGCACCTGAAGATCATCCGCGACTCGGACGGGACCCCCGTCGACTGCCTCCACGTTCACGGGCATGCCGAGCCCGAGGAGAGCAAGGTGCTCGAGAAGGCGATCTGGGCCGACCTCGCCGACCGCCGCGAGATGCCCGAGGGCCTCGGCGCGCTGCCGAACGGCAACCGCAGCGAACCGCTCGCCATCACCCAGCTGATCCTGCTCTACCACCTGTCCCAAGCCCTGCAGGGCTGACTTCGGGGCGGATCGAGGCAACCTTTTGTGGCCCCCTGCTCCTTAATAGGAGTGACGAGGAGGTGGGGGTGGCGGGTGAGCCGGAGGGTTTCCGTGAGTTCGTGCTCGCGCGTTCGCCCGCGCTGCTGCGCACGGCCTGGATGCTGACGGGCGACGCTCAGCTCGCCGAGGACCTGCTCCAGACTGCGCTGGCGGCGACCTGGCCGCACTGGGGGCGGGTTCGCTCGGGTCAGCCGGACGCGTACGTCCGCAAGGTGATGGTGCGTACCTACGGTTCGTGGTGGCGACGGCGCTGGCGCGTGGAGCAGCCGTCGGCGCAGCCGCCTGAGACTGCGGCAGACGACGCGTTCGCCGGCGCGGACGAACGGGTCGCGCTGGCGCGGGCCCTGGCCGGGCTGCCTTTGCGGCAGCGACAGGTGGTGGTGCTGCGCTACTTCGAGGACCTGCCGGAGCGTGAGGTGGCTGCGCTGCTCGACTGCTCGGTCGGGACCGTCAAGAGCCAGGCATCCCGGGGGCTCGACAAGCTGCGGGCCGCACTGGAGAGCCCGCAAGTGGAGGAGGCACGATGACCGACGACCTGGTGGATCGGCTGCGTGCGCTGCCACCGCGGCAGCCGGAGCAGCCGGAGCAGCCGGAGCAGAGCGATCGCTTCGAGCAGGTCCGCAGCCGGGTACGTCGCCGTCGGCGGGCACGAGCGGGGGTCGCTGGGCTCGGCGTGCTCGGGGTTCTGCTGGTCGCGGTGCCGGTGAGCCGGGCCGCCAGGACGACTCCTGCGCCACGGGTGCCGCCGGTGCCCGTGCCGCCGGTGGCGACCGCCGCAGTCCCGGTGGCCTGCCCGAAGGTGTTCGGTGGCCACGTGCCCTGGGTACCGGCGCGGCC
>JANMWN010000097.1:0-13698 GCA_031394045.1 Sporichthyaceae bacterium | reverse complement strand
CTGTCGAACTTGGCCTCGGAGCGGAACAGCTCCTGCCCGCAGGCCCGGCAGGCGTAGACGCCGACGGTCTTGGTGTCGACGTACTCGCCGGTGAACGCACGCTCGGTACCCGCCTGGCGCAGGACGTGGAACTCCTCGCGGCTCAGCTCGGCCCGCCACTGCTCGTCGGTCTTGTCCACACGATTCGTCATGGCCAAAACGGTACGTCCTCGGTCCGGCGTACGCGTACCGGAAAGAGCCGAATCGGTCCTGACGGAATGCTTACGGCAGCCCGCGGCTGACCGGTAGCGTCGAGCGCATGGCCGCCCCTCCCGCGATCGAGATCCAGGTCGGTGAGCGGCTGGTCCGTGTCTCCAACCCGGACAAGGTCTACTTCTCCGGACTCGGTGCTGAGGGCGGCACCAAGCGGCACCTGGTCGAGTACTACGTGTCCGTCGCCGACGGCATCGTGCGCGCGCTGCGCGACCGGCCGACCTACTTGCAGCGCTTCCCGGACGGCGTCGAGGGCGAGGAGATCTACCAGAAGCGGGTGCCCACGCACGCTCCCGACTGGATCCAGACCTGCCAGGTCAGCTTCCCGTCGGGGCGTACCGCCGACGCGCTGCGGGTGACCGAGGTGGCCAACGTCGCCTGGGCGGCCAACCTCGGCACCGTCACTTTCCACCCCTGGCACGCACGCTGCACCGATGTCGATCGCCCCGACGAGCTGCGGATCGACCTCGACCCTCAGCCGGGCACCGACTTCCAGGACGCGCGTCGCGTCGCGCTGACCCAGGTGCACGCGATTCTCGACGAGCTCGGCTGGGTCGGCTTCCCCAAGACCAGCGGCAACCGGGGCGTCCACGTCTACGTGCGCATCCAGCCGCGGTGGACGTTCACCGAGGTACGCCACGCCGCCATCGCCTTCGCCCGCGAGGTCGAGCGACGCGACCCGCAGCGCGTGACGACGAAGTGGTGGAAGGAGGAGCGCGGCGAGCAGATCTTCGTCGACTACAACCAGAACGCCCGCGACCGCACGATCGCCTCCGCCTACAGCGCCCGCCGGCGCGTCGAGGGATACGTCTCCGCGCCCCTGACCTGGGCCGAGCTGGTCGACGCCGAGACCACCGACTTCACCATCGCCACGATGCCGGCCCGCTTCGCCGAGGTCGGCGACCGGCACGCCACGATCGACGACATCGCGCACGACCTGACGCCGCTGCTGGAGTGGTACGAGCGGGACGAGCGCGACAAGGGCGAGGCCGACATGCCGTACCCGCCGAACTACCCGAAGATGCCCGGCGAGCCGATGCGCGTGCAGCCCTCCAAGGCCAAGAAGTGAGCTCCAGCACTGGTTCTGGCAAGAGCCCCGACCCGGCCAACCGGCGTGGGTACGCACTCATCGGCGCTGCCGCCGTGCTGATCGCGGTGTCCTGGCTGACCGTCAACGGCAACCGGCCGATCAGCGACACCCTCGCGATCGCCGCCGCAGCTGCGCTGATCGCCGGCATCGTGCAGCGGTACTGGTGCTTCGCCGCTCGACCATGACGATGTCGCGCCAGACGCCTTCGCGCTGACCGAGCCGCAGCGGCAGCCCGACCTCGCGGAAGCCGACGGCTGCGTGCAGGGCCCGGCTGGCGTCGTTCTCGACGTGGATGCCGGACTGCCTGTTCCATACCCCCGCAGCCTCGGTCGACCGGATCAGCTCGAGCATGAGCGCCCGCCCGACGCCACGGCCCCGGGCGGCCTCGCTGACGTAGACGCTGTGCTCCAGCAGGTGGCCGGCGTCGAAGGCCTCCCAGGAGGGCGCGTCGGTCTCGAACGTGGCGTTCCCCGTATTCATGCCTTCGACGTAGACCGTGAGCACGCCCGCGGAGTGCGCGTCGGTCATGGGCACGATCACGAGAACAACGATAACGACGACGGTTGTTGGTGGTAGATCAAACGAGACGTCGGGCTAGTGCCTCGGCGAAGAGCTCAAGCGCCGCCGGGTTGGACAGCATCAGGCGCACCTCGCGCACCTTGGTCGGCGTGCCTTCCAGCGTGCCGAGCCCGATCCGGGTCGCCTCGAGCAGCGGCCAGAACGGGGCCCACGCGCCCAGGGCCGGCATCGCGAGCGTGCGTGCGCCGAGCACGTCCGCCTCGCGGAGGCAGGCGCGATAGGCCGCGGAGAGCTGGTAGGCGCGGTCGGCTTTGACCGAGTACGTGGGCGCCACGACGTGCACCAGCCACGGCGCAGGGAGCCGGCCGCCCTGGGTCACCACGGTCTCGGCCACGGGGAGGCCGCGCCGGAACCCTTCGCGGCGCAGGTTCCGGCAGATCGCCTCGATGTCTGGACCGGCCCGAAGCAGCAGGTCGTCGGCCGTGCGCGCGACGATCGAGGGCGGGGCGATGCGTACCGCCGCATCGGCCGGCTGATCGGCGACGCTGCCGAGGGCGAGGCGTACCTGCATGAGTCTCAGTGTGATGCTCACAGCGCGGCGCAGCACCTGCGAGGGCGAGCAAAGTCCGGGAAGAGTAAGGCGGCGGCCCCAGGACCGACGGGGGAGTAGGTCAACCGGAGCCGCCGCGCTCTGAGCCTAACCCCCTGCGAGCCCTCCTGTGGAGTGGTCGAACCCACGCGGAGTGTCGGCTGCGTGGATCCGTTCGAACAGGTCGAGCGCGGTGACTCCGTGCTGCACCTCCAGGCGTGGCAGCGTCCCCCGACGGAGGTCCTCTGGCAGGGCGAGCCGCCCTGTCGAGGTGTTCGACAGGCGTAGCGCGAACCGCGACGCGAGCAACCCAGCCACCCCCGCGGCGAAGCCTGGGTCGTTGGTCGGCTGGTCGACCTGCGAGAACGGGTACGCGAAGGCGTCCGGCCGGTCGAGGCCGTTCCGCCCGAGCAGGTCGAGGCAGGTCGCGAGGTCCGCCTCGACCCGCGCCCGCGCCGCTGCCGCCGGTTCGAGCGTCCGCGAGACGGGGTCCCAGATGCGGTTGATGAGGACCGACGCGGGTGGCGTGAGCGGTCCGGTGGGCACGAAGTGATGCTGGTCGTGGGTGTGGGCCTGGATGTCCCACCGACCGGACCGACCCAGGGCCTGCGCCTCCGGCCAGGACAGGTACGCCGGGCTCGCGCCGAGATGACCGGTGATCAGGAAGGCGACGGCGTGCAGGCCCAGGTCGGCGAGCACCCGGTCGGCGAAGATCCACTGGCCGGCGCCGCCGTCGTCGAAGGTGATCAGGACGGACCGTGCGGGCAGGGCTACGCCGCCGGTCGCCGATCGGACCACGTCGCTGATGCGTACCGAGCGGAAGCCGGACGACGCGAGCATCTGCATCTGGGCCGCGAAGGCCGCGGCGGACACCGTGTAGCGGTCGGCGCGCCCGTCGGTGCGGCGGAGCCCGTCAGCGGTTACGTCGTGATAGCTGAGGATCAGCAGGTGGTCCGGCGCCCCCGCACCCAGCGACTGCGCCCCCCAGCCCATCCCGCGCGCCCACTCCGGCTGGCGTGGCAGGGCGGTGGAGACTTGGTCGCGGACCCAGGTCGCCGCACGCGCGCCCAGGCCTCGGGACGCCCCCGGAGCGAACTCTGCTGAGACCCTCGCGCCGCTGCAGCCACCCAGCACGGGGACGGCGGCCGCCGCCGCTCCGAGGGCCAGGAACCGCCGCCGGCTCAGCCCCGGTCGTCCTGGGTCGGTCATCCCGTTCGCTGCCTCTCGTCGATGTGGTGCTGATCGACGCCCCACGCCTTCAACGTGAGTCGGGCGGCTCGAGTTCCGCCGACCGCCAGCCCGGTCAGGGGGAGAAGTACCCGGCGATGTCGGCGACCACGTTGACGTGACCGTTCGCGTTGTAGAAGTCGATCATCCCGCCGGCACCGATCGGGACGATGACCAGGTTCGGGACGGCCGGCTTGGACGAGACGTTGAGGTTGGAGGCGAGTGGCCGGGCATCGCCGTCCGGCCAGACCGTGACGAACGTCGTGGCGCTGGCGTCCACCGCGGTGACGTTGAGCACGACCGCGGTGGCCGTGTCGGGGACGCCGCCCATGCCGGTGACCTTGACCGCGATCGACGAGTCGGCCGCGATGACGGCCTTGGGTGCGCCGGGAGCGTTGAGGCATGAGCCGGTTCCGGTACGGGTGTCGAAGACCCGGCATGGTCCGGTCGGGGTATACCCAGGCGTCGCGCTCGGGGAGAAGTAGCCGGCGACGTCTGCGATCAGGTTGACGGTGCCCTTGTCGTTGTAGAAGTTCACCTTGCCGTCCGAGCCGATGGGGACGACGACCAGGTTGGCGACGGCACCCGCGTTGTGCAGGTTCAGGTTGGAGGCCAGCGGGCGGGCGACCAGGCTGGGGGAGACCGTGACGAACGTGGTCGCTGTCGACTGCACCCCGGTCACGTTGAGGACGACCGCCGTCGCGTCGGTCGGCACGGTCCCGACACCACGGACCAGCACCGACAACGTCTGCCCGGCGCCGAGCGGGGCGGCTGTGACCGGCTGAGCGCTCGGGCACACACCCGTACCGGTACGCGTGTCGAACAGCCGGCACGGACCGACGGCGGCGTACTTGCCGGTGGACGTCGGCGAGAAGTAGCCGGCGATGTCCGCGAGCAGCTCAACGTTGCCCTTGGCGTTGTAGAAGTCGACGATGCCGCCGGCGCCCACCGGCACGATCACCAGGTTGGGTGTCGGCGCCGAGGTGTTGACGTTGAGGTTGGAGGCGAGCGGTGTGCTGCCGCCGTGCGGGAACACCGTCACGAAGGTGGCTGCCGTCGCGCTGACCGCGGTCACGTTCAGGACGACCGCGGTGGCCGTCGCCGGGACGTTGGCGACCCCGGTCACCTTGACCGAGAGGGTGCCGCCGGGGCCGACCGGTGCCTTGACGATGGTCGGTGCCAGCGAGCACGAGCCGTGGCCGGTACGGGTGTCGAAGACGCGACAAGGCCCGATGGCCGTGTACTGCGAGTGGACCGGGTGCACCGACAGCGTGTCGGTGTCAGTCGCGCCCTGGAAGTCCGTCACGGTGAGGCTGACCGAGTAGGTGCCGGCCGCGACGTAGCTGTGGGACGCCGTCGGGCCGGTCGTGGTGGTGCCGTCGCCGAAGTCCCAGGCGTAGCTGACGAGGTGGCCGTCGGGGTCGAACGAGCCGGTACCCGAGAACGTGCAGGCCGCTGCGACGCAGGACGAGGTGGCGACCGCGGTGGGCGGCGTGTTCACGCGTGTGGCGGGCTGACCGTTCCAGACGAACGCGCCGCGTGCGCGCCAGTCGGTGGCCGTCTCGACGGTGGTCGCCGGTCCGTTGATCGTGCCGGGGCTCTGCACCGTCGCGCCGGTGAGCGTCACCTTGAGCAGGTTGCCGCTGGCGGCGTTGGCGAAGTACACGCTGGTGCCGGAGAGGAACATCCCGGTGATGTTGGCCGCGTTCATGGGGCTAGCGCCGGTCACGGTGTAGCGGATGGAGCCGACGACCTGGCTCTGCGGCGTGAACGTACGGGTGTACAGGTTCGTGTCGCCGGCCATCGTGTAGTAGATCCGGTTGTTCGCGTAGAAGCTGCCGGTGATGGTGGGCAGGTCGGCGACGAAGGTGCTCGCGTACAGCTCGACGTTCGTGGGTGCACCGAGGGTGGCGCCGTCGAAGCTGCGGGCCTGCAGGGTGCCGTCCGACCAGCCGGAGTAGACGGTGCTGTCGACCAGAAAGCTGCCCCGAGAGGCGTTCCAGGCGCCGCCCAGCGCGGGCGTGGCGGTGGCTTCGGGCGTGGAGCCGGGCCCGATCCAGAACCGGCGGTTGATGGTGTCGCCCCAGGTGACCGGGAGCGCGCCGCGGGCGCTGGTCGGCGCGCCCATCAGGTACACGTCCTCGGGCAGGGCGCCGGTCAGGTTGGCGGGTGGCGTCACGCCACCGGCGAGCGGGAAGAATGCGATGCGGGCGTGCGTCTCGCCGCCGATGAGGGTGGTGTCGTTGCCGACCCAGAGGCCGGTCGAGGTCGCGAGCATGGAGAACACGCCGACGCCGCGGGCTCGGCCCGGGTTCCAGGTGAGCGGCAGCCCGTTCGTCGGGTCGAGGGCGACCAGGCCCTCGCGTGGGACCGCGCCTGGGCCGGCCGCGTTGCTGGAGTACGGGTTGTTGGCCCAGCGGAAGTGGCCGCCGACATAGACCGCCGTACCGGTGATGGCCACGGCCTGCGAGGTGTCGCCGCCGGTCACGTTCGTCCACTGCGGCGAGAGGTTGCTGCTCGTGGTGGTCAGGTCCCAGCGGGTGTTCGTGTCGCAGGCGCCGGTGACGCCGTGGTAGCCGCCGGTGGTCGTCGCTACTGCGTACGTCCCGTCCGGTGAGATGTCGATGGCCCGCATGTAGGTGTCGTCGCCCGCCGAGCAGGTCGTGGTGAAGAAGCTGGTCTGCCAGGGCGAGAGGGTGGCGACGGCGCCCGAGGTGTTGAGCAGGAAGATCTGCGGCCGGGAGGCGCCGTTGACGGTCTTGAAGTCACCGATCCCCAGGAGCTTGGAGCCGTCGGCGCTCACGTCGATCTTGGATACCTTGACGATCTCGGTCGGGTCGGTCGGGTGCAGGGTGCCGGCCAGCGCGAAGTTGACGAAGGAGGTCAGCGCGCCCGTCGTCGGGTTGAGCGACGCCAGCTGGCTGCGGCTGTTGAAGCCGACGTGCTTGAAGTTGCCGGCGACGACCACCTGCCCGTGCACCAGGCGCATGTCCTTGATCACGCCGTCAGGCCGGGGGAAGCTGAACCCAGAGGTACGCGAGCCGTCGGCGAGGTTGAGCTTGGTCAGGCTCTTGGACGCGACACCGTTGACCGTGGTGAAGTCACCGCCGACGAAGAGCGAGGTGCCGTCGCCGCTCGGGAGCAGCGTCTCGACGTCGCCGTCGAGCTGCGGCACAAAGGTCGTGCTGATGATCCCCGTGGTCGCGTCGAACGCCAGGATGTGGTTGCGGGTCAGCACCGGCATGCCGACGCCGAGGTCGGCCGCCTGGGTGAAGGTGCCGCCGAGGATGATCGTGTTGCCCATCTGCGCGATCGCATCGACCTCGCCGTCGAGGACGTTGGGCGTGAAGTCGGCCGGGTCGGCGGAGACGATGTCGCTCTGCGCGGTCTGCAGGGCGAGCGCCGCCGGTCCCGTGGCCAGCGACAGCACCATGGCCCCAACGACGGAGGCTGCCAGGGCAGCTCCACGACGACCTCGCACAAGACCCTCCAAGATCTTCACAGCACACGAGAACATTCGTCATGGTCACTCGGCGTAGTACCCCGCGTACAGGTTCGGCAACGCAAAGTGACCGACCGGTGGGCTGATCAGGACCTTCCGGTGCCCGGCCCTGGCCGAACGGTGGAGGCTCGAGGCTAGGCGATCGCGATCCGCGGGTGTGCGAACGGGTTCAGCCAGCGCAGGATCGCCACCATCGTCGCCAGCGGTACGGACACGCAGCCGGCCGTCGCCCCGGCCCCGTTCACGTGCAGGAAGATCCCCGCGCCGCGGTACCGGACGGCGGGCGCCATGTTGTAGTCGATCACCACGGCGTACTGGTACGGCACCGTGTGGGTGATCAGGTGCTCCGACCCGTTCACGCTCGACTCGGGCGCTGCCGTGTCGAACCCGCCTTGCGAGGCCCGGCGCAGCTGGTTGTAGTAGGCCGACAGGTTGTCCTCGACCCACCAGTCGTCGTTGGTCACCTGGTGGTACGGCATCGTCGTCCCGGGGTCGGCCTTGATGCCGAAGGCCTGCGTGAGCGTGTACGTCCCCGTGGGGGTCGTGCCCGTCCCCTGCTTGCGGGCCGTCCCACCGACCACGCCGTGGGACCCGATGCGGGCCGCGGGCGTGGCGATCACCCGGCGCCAGCCGGTGCCCGCGCGCTCCCATCCCGTGACCGTGGCGTACGAGCCGTGCGCCTGCACGGTGATCACCTGGGTGGCGCTGCCCACCGAGACCGGTACCGGGAACCGGAAGACCGCCGGTGCCGTGGCCCGTGATGTCGCGTTCGGCGTCGCCATCCTCGTCGCCGGCGGTGGCTTCGTGGCCGACTTGCTCGGATTGGGCAAGGCGGACGCGGTGGCTGTCGGCGTGGGGGACGGCGACTGGCCGGACGGCGCGGTCGAGGTCGAGGGGGGGCCAGCCGGCGCTGCGGCCGTCGTGGCCGAGGTCGACGAGCAGCCGGCCAGCGCGACGAGCGCGACGCCGAGGCCGACGCCGAGGCCGAGGCCGCGTGCGCGCCACGTACGGCGGTCCGCGCTCATAGCAGCAGGGGCAGGACGACGAGGGCGGCCAACGTGACCGCACCGCCCACCAGCAGGGGCGTCCGTCTGGAGATCTCGAACCGGCCCTGCTCCAGGTCGCGGCTGACCTGGTAGTAGCGGCGGGTGCCGATGACCAGGATCAGCAGGCCGAGCACCCCGATGACGGCGACGGCGACCTTGTCCCGCGCCTGGGCCTCGGGGCCGAACCGGGCGATCGCCGCCGCCAGCGCGAGGACGCCGATCGAGGTACGCAGCCAGGCCAGGTACGTGCGCTCGTTGGCCAGGTGGTCGCGGGCCCGGTTGCCGGACTCCCCGCTCGAGTCGCTCGAGCGAAGGGGCTGGCTCCCGCCCATCGTGTCGGCGCCGCTCAGCTGACGACCTGGTCGGTGCCCAGCACGACGTGCAGGACCGGCTTGTCGAGCGCGTGCCGTAGCCGGCTGGCCCAGTCGCGGCGGGTGAGGTCGGCCAGCAGGTGCGGCTCGGTCAGCACGATGACCTCGTCCGCGTCGAGCGAAGCGACCAGGGCCACCACGACGTCCACCGGGTGGTCGGTCGCGACCTCACCGTCGACCTGGGCGACGCCGGCCGCCTGCAAGGCCGCGATCGAGGCCGCCACCTCGGTCTCGGCGCCGGCGGTCCGGGATGCGTCGGTCACGCCCGCGTGGTCGTCGATGAACGCGTCGGCGAAGTCAGCTCTGGCCAGGTCGTCGACGACCTCTTCGAGCTCGCTGCGGTCGTCGTGGGCCGGCACGACGACGTGGATCCGGATCGGCTCCGGGTCGTGCAGGTGCGCGAACCGCTCCACGTCGTGGGCGGTCAGGGCCTTCTCGGTGAGGAGCACGGTGGTGAACACGGCCACGAGCCTAACCGGGTCAGCCGCCGGCGAGGACCGTGGCGAGGTCAAAGCGCACCGGTGTCTCGAGCTGGTCGTACGTGCACGATGCCGGGTCGCGGTCGGGTCGCCAGCTGCGGAACTGCGCGGTGTGCCGGAACCGGGTACCGGCCATGTGGTCGTACGCCACCTCGGCGACGAGCTCAGCGCGCAGCGGTACCCAGGACAGGTCCTTGTGGGCGTTCCAGCGCGAGGTGGCTCCGGGCCGACGGTCGCCGCTGTGCTCTTGCGGTTCCTTCGCCGCGCTGCCTTCTCCGGCGCCGCTCTCGCTCTCGGCCCACGCCGCCCAGGGGTGCCCGTCGAGCGAGTCGGCGCGCAGGGGCTCGAGCTCCGCGACCAGCTCCAGGCGCCGGGCCGCGGTGAACGCGCCGCAGACGCCGACGTGCTGGAGCCGTCCCTCGCCGTCCCAGAGGCCGAGCAGCAGCGAGCCGACCACTGGGCCGGAGGTGTGCCAGCGGAAGCCGGCCACCACGCAGTCGGCCGTGCGCAGGTGCTTGACCTTGAACATCACCCGCTCGTTGGGACGGTACGGCAGGGTCAGCGGCTTGGCGATCACTCCGTCCAGCCCGGCCCCCTCGAAGATCGAGAACCAGCTGCGAGCCAGCTCGCTGTCCTTCGTGGCCGGCGTGAGGAAGATCGACCCTGAGGTGTCCGCCAGGGCGGCCTCGAGCAGGGCCCGTCGCTCGCTGAAGGGCCGCCCGGTCAGGTCGTCGTCGCCGAGCGCCAGCAGGTCGAAGGCCACGAAGCCGGCCGGGGTCTCGGCGGCCAGCCGGCGTACCCGGGAGTCGGCCGGGTGGATCCGCTGGAGCAGGGCGTCGAAGTCGAGCACCGAACCGCGGGCGATGATGATCTCGCCGTCGACGACGCAACGTTCGGGCAGGTGCTCGAGGACGGCGGCGACCACCTCCGGGAAGTAGCGGGTGAGCGGTTTCTCGTTGCGGGACCCCAGGATCACCTCGTCGCCGTCGCGGAAGACGATGCACCGGAACCCGTCCCACTTGGGCTCGAAGAGCAGGCCGCCCTCGACGCTGTCGGCCTCGGGCACGCCCTTGATCGGCTTGGCCAGCATCGGTTTCACAGGCGGCATCACGGGCAGCTGCATCGCCCCATGATGCCCTCTGGTCACCCGGCAGCGGCTGCCCTTGCCTCGGTGGCGCGCAGTGCACTCACCAGTCCCTTGCGGATGAACGACTCGCCGACCAGGGGGAGCAACGCGCCGAGCAGGCGGCCCTTGACGTGGATGCCCTCCCGGACGACCACCATGTGCACGCTGGTCCGGCCGTCCGCTCCGGTCGTGAGCGTGTAGCGGTGCCCGCTGGCCTTGCCCCAGGCGTTGCTGTCCGTGGTCGAGAGGACGATGTCGAGCGGGTTCGACCAGTCGTACCGGAGTCGTTCCCACACGCCGACCGAACCCTCGGTCACGTCCGCCCAGGTGTCGCCGCGGTCGTGCACCTCGAGGAACGAGTCCCTGCTGTTGCCCCAGATCTGCGCTCGGTCGGGGCCGAAGTCGGTCAGGGCAGCCAGGAACTGCTCAGGTGTCGCGGTCGTGGTCTCGGTGATGTCGTACGTCGCCATGCCCGACACTCTCCCAGGTCTCGCCGAGGTCGTCCGGTCGGAAAGGCACGTGAGGACTACAATTCTGGTCATGACAACCACGACTTCGCTGGCCGACGCGAAGAGTCACCTCAGCGCGATCGTCGCATCGGCGGAGCTCACGCACGAGCGAACGATCATCACCAAGAACGGGCGGCCGGCCGCCATCATCATTGGGATCGATGACTTCGAGGGCATGGAGATGACGATGGAGATCCTCCGTGATCCCCTCGCCTTGGCGGAGATCCGCGAGGCCGAGGCAGCGGTCGCTCGCGGCGAGTTCGCGACCCTTGAGGACATCAAGGCGGACCTTGAGGCGCGCAAGTCCAAGCCCGATCCCGCGTGACCTGCCGCGTCATCGTCGCGCCGCCGGCTCGGCGCCAGCTGGACCGGCTTCCGGAGGGTGTGGCAGCGGCCGTCTTCGAGTTCATGTCTGGACCGCTCGCGGAGCATCCGTACCGGGTCGGCAAGCCGCTCGAGGGCGAGCTGGCAGGTCGGTTCGGCGCCCGCCGTGGGGAGTACCGGATCGTCTACACGATCGAGGACGAGATCGTGACCGTCACCGTCGTATGCGTCGCGCACAGACGCTACGCGTACCGGCCATAAGGCCTGGCAAGGTGACTCAGCGGCCCATGGACCGGTACGTCCAGCCGGCTGCCCGCCACCGAGCTGGGTCGAGGGCGTTACGGGCGTCTATAATGACCGGTGCCGCGACCATGGCGGCGAGCAGGTCAGGGTCGAGGGCGACGAACTCGGGCCACTCGGTGAGTAGGAGCACGATCTCGGCGCCGGCGACGGTTGAGGCGAGGTCGTCGGCGTACCCGAGCGTGGGGAACGCCGCCTTCGCCGGCTCGAGTGCCTTCGGGTCGTAGACCGTGACCTGGCCGCCCTGCAGCTGGAGCTGGCCGGCGACGTTGAGCGCGGGGGAGTCTCTGACGTCGTCGCTATTCGGCTTGAAGGCTGCGCCGAGGACAGCGATCCGCCTCCCGATGAGCCTGTCGTCGAGGAGCTCGTGGGTCAGCTCGACGACCCGGGTGCGGCGCCGCATGTTCACGGAGTCGACCTCGCGCAGGAAGCCGACCGCCTGGTCGACCCCGAGCTCGCCCGCCCTCGCCATGAACGCGCGGATGTCCTTGGGCAGGCAGCCTCCGCCGAACCCGAGCCCGGCGCCGAGGAAGCGGTGTCCGATCCGGGCGTCGTGCCCGATCGCCTCGGCGAGCTGCGTGACGTCGGCGCCGGCCGCCTCGCACACCTCAGCCATCGCGTTGATGAACGAGATCTTGGTCGCGAGGAAGCTGTTCGCCGCAACCTTGACGAGCTCCGCCGTGGGCAGCGAGGTGATGAGCATCGGGGTGCCTTCGGCCAGCGGTTCCGCGTATACCTCGCGGAGCACGGCCTCGACCACCGGCGACGTCGTACCGACCACGATCCGGTCCGGGTGCAACGTGTCCTCGACAGCGAAGCCCTCGCGCAGGAACTCCGGGCTCCAGGCGAGGTCGAACGTGCTGCCGGCCGGCGCGAGCCCGGCCACCCGCTGGGTGAGTCGGCTGGCGGTACCGACGGGCACGGTCGACTTACCCACCAGGACGGCGGCCCGAGTCAGCAGCGGAGCCAAGGCCTCGAAGGCGCCGTCGACGTACGTCAGGTCGGCGGCCATCGACCCGTGCTTCTGCGGCGTACCGACGCACACGAAGTGCAGGTCGGCGAAGGCCGCCGCATCGGCGAAGGACGTCGTGAAGCTCAGCAGCCCGCTGTCGACCTGCTTGCGCAGGAGCTCCTGGAGGCCGGGCTCGTAGAAGGGGACGATGCCCTCGGCAAGGCTCGCCACCTTGGCTGCGTCGAGGTCCACGCCGAGTACCTCGTGGCCTAGCTCGGCCATGCAGGCAGCGTGCGTCGCGCCGAGGTAGCCGGTACCGATCACGGTCATCTTCATGCGGAGGTGCCTCTCTGGACTGGGGAGCAGGGGATGTGCAGCCCGGCAACGAGCGCCTTGAAGGCTGTGACCTGGTCGACGCTGTTGTCGATGCGGTAGTACCCGGTCGCGCCGGTGCTCGCGGGGGTCGTGTTGAACCAGATGAACCCGGCGATCGCCGGAGTGCTTGCGATGTACTCCTGGAGGCTCGCGATCCACTGGCTCTTGTAGGCACCGTCCGCGCCGATCTCCGCCAGGATCACCGGTCGAGAGGTGAACGCCGACACCGCTGCGATCCACGGCGCGAAGGTCTCGTGTGCGGATCGCACCGTCTTGGCGTAGCCGGTGAAGCCCACGTAGTCGACATACGCCTCGCCCGGGTACGACGCGGCCAGGTTGCCGTACGCGCCGTCGGGCCCGGCAGCGACGGTCACTGGCGCCCAGACCCACCGCACGTTGCCGGCGCCTGCGCGTACGAAGAGGTCGTGCACGTGCCGGAACGCCGCCACGTACGCCTCGGGGCTGCCGCCGTTGGCCCGGACCGACCAGGGGTACCAAGCGCCGTTCATCTCGTGCGCGTAGCGCAGGTAGACCGGGCGATCGTAGGCCGCGATCACCTTGGCGATGCGGGTCAGGTCCGCGTCGTGGGAGCCGGCGGCGATCGAGGCCAGGCTCAGCGCCGGTTCCCGTACCTGGCCAGGACGCAGGGCCTGTCCCCACGGTTCGAGCGTCAAGAAGGGCGTGCCGCCACCTTGGGCGGCCAAGGACAGAGTCCGGAGGGTGAACGCGCTGTCGAGCTTGACGAACACGCTGACCACCGAGGGCCGGCAGCCCAGCACTCCTGCGACCCGGGTGACCTCGGTTGGGTCGGCCCCCGGCACGTCGAGCCCGAAGAAGGGGCTCGACCTGGTGGGCGACGGCGAGCCACCGCCGTCCGGGGCAGCGCAGGCCGCCAGGGCCAGCACGCATCCAGCGACGAGCCCAAGGGCGGTTGGCGAGCGCATCACCCGCTCCGCCGGCTCGTGCCGAAGGCGTCGTCCAGGGTGACTGGGGTGAGGTTTCGGGACTTGATCAGCTCCAGGATCTGCGGGTACAGC
>JANMWN010000088.1:0-10951 GCA_031394045.1 Sporichthyaceae bacterium | reverse complement strand
CGTTCGGGAGCTTCCACAACGGCGCCGCATGCAACCGGTCCAGCAACCCATCGACCTGCGCGAGCAACGCGACAGCGTCCTCGGGCTCGCAGGTGATCGACATACCAAGATCGTACGAGAGACCACTGACACAACCCTGTTGCCAGCCCCCAAAATACGCACGCCACACGCACACGGACCGAAAAGTTGTTGTCCACCAACGGGAATCTACAGCGTCGACTGGGCGGTGGGGCTCGAATGCGCCGGCGAACGGCAGGGCCAGGCGCAGCGGCCGCGAGCCTCACAGGCCGCCTTCGTAGGTCCCTCGACAGTATGCCGCTGGAACCGGTCGGCGTCGCGCGAGAGGATGACCGGGTGCGCATCGCCACCTGGAACGTCAACTCCGTAATGGCCCGGCTCCCCCGACTCGTCGGCTGGCTCGAGGAGGCCGCACCCGACGTCGTCTGCCTGCAAGAGACCAAGGTGGCCAGCGGCGCATTCCCGGTCGATGCCGTATCGGCGCTCGGGTACGAGGTCGCCCATCATGGCGAGGGCCGCTGGAACGGGGTGGCGGTGCTGTCCAGGGTCGGCCTCTACGACGTCGTGCGCGGGCTGGCCGGTGACCCCGGCTTCCCCGACGCCGGCACGCTCGAGGCACGGACGGTGGCGGCGACCTGCGGTTCGGTACGGGTGCGGTCGGTGTACGTGCCCAACGGGCGTACGCCGGACGACCCGCACTACGCGTACAAGCTGCGCTGGCTCGCGGCCCTGACGGCCGAGGTGGCGCAGGACGCGGCCGGCAGCCTTCCGTTCGCCGTCATGGGCGACTTCAACGTGGCGCCCACCGACTCGGACGTCTGGGACCCGGCGGTGTTCGTCGACTCCACCCACGTCACCCCGGCCGAACGTACGGCGCTGGCCGACCTGCGCGGCACCGGGCTGGCCGACCTGCCGCCGCGGATCGCCAAGGGGCCGCCGTACACGTACTGGGACTACCGGGCCGGCGCTTTCCACAAGGGCATGGGCATGCGGATCGACCTGGTGTACGCGAACGCCTCGTTCGCCGCGGCGGTGCAAGACACCTGGATCGACCGGGAGGCACGCAAGGGCACCGGACCCAGCGACCACGCACCCGTAGTCGTGGACCTCTCGCTCTGACCGGTCAGCGCTGAGCTGCCGGCACTGACTTCGAGGGCGATGCGGCGTCGAGGGCTAGCTGGGGCGCTTGTGCAGGACGAGCGGCAGGACCTCGCCGCTGCCGGCCTCGCGCAGGAGCGCTGTCGCGATCGTGAGGGTCCACCCCGACGCGCACGCGTCGTCGACCAGCAGGACCGGTCCGGTCGGTACGTCGGCATCAGCGCGCAGCCTCAGCGACGTCGCGACTGAGGTGGCCCTCGCTCCGGAGGCAACCCCGCTGGCGGGCCTCGGACCGACCGTCTCGAAGAGGTCGGCGACCGGCATCCGGCCGACCTCGGCGATGCGCTCGGCCATCGAGGCGACCAGCTGGGGATGGGTGCGCGAGGGGATCGGTACGACCGCGACCGGCCGCTCGTCCCACTGATTACGCCACCGGGCGAGGACGCCCACCAGGCCTTGGACCACAGCGTCCGGGACGGCTTGGTCAGTCAAAGACCCAAGGTCGTCGTCGGCCACCAACGGGGCGACCAGGTCGGACCAACCGGGGTCGTCCGCGAAAGCCAGGGCCCGTCCGTCGGCGGGGAGCAGTGCGCCAGCGATCCGGCCGCGACGGCCCTCCAGGCCGCTTGGCCACATCTTGCGGGGCTCGATCACCACGTCCAGGCCGCGGCAGAACGTACGCGCGTGCTCCAGCGACTCCGCCGTGGGCGCGGCCGAAAGCGAGTCGGGGAGGGTGCCGGTGCAGTACGAGCAGCGACCGCAGGCGGCCGGGTCGGTGTCGAGGGTGACGTCGTCGAGGGCTTGCCGGAGGAAGCCCATCAGGCAGCCGTCGACGGCGGCATAGTGGCGCATCAGGTCCGCCTCGATCCGCCGGGCCGCTGTGAGCGCGGCGTACTTGTCGGTGTCGTAGTGCCACGGGGTTCCGGTGAGCTGCCATGCGGAGCCCACGCGCGCGGTGGCGCCGTCGACGGCCAGGACCTTCAGCAGAGCCTCGATCCGTGAGCGCCGGATGCCGGTGGTCGACTCGAGCGAGGGGATCGACTGCGGCTCCTCCGATGACCCGAGCGCGTCGAGGATGCGCCGGACGACGGGCTCCTGCGGGGTGCTCGCGGTGGCGAAGTAGTCCCAGATGCGCGTGTCGGTCTCAGCCGGGAGCAGGACGGCGACCGCGTTGGGCAGGGCGCGACCGGCGCGACCCACCTGCTGGTAGTAGGCCACCGGGGACGACGGTGACCCGACGTGGATGCAGAACGCGAGGTCGGGTTTGTCGTAGCCCATCCCGAGGGCAGAGGTTGCAACGACGGCCTTGAGCTTGTTGGTGCGCAACGCTTCTTCGACGTCGGCGCGGGCGTCAGTGTCCATCTGGCCGGTGTACGCGGCGACCTGGTGACCCTCGCCACCCAGCTCGTAGGCGAGGAACGCTGCGAGCCGCTCCGCCTCGGCGACCGTCAGGGCATAGACGATGCCGGAGCCCGGGAGCGTACGCAGCGCGTCGGCGACCCACGCGTACCGTTCCAGCGGGCCGAGCCCCGGGACCACCGCGAGGGTCAGCGAGGCGCGGGCGAGCGGCCCGCGAAGGACGACCGTGTCGGGGCCGAGCTGGGCTGCGACATCCTGGGTGACACGGGTGTTCGCCGTCGCGGTGGTCGCGAGGACGGGCAGCTCGGGCCGGGCCGCCATGACGCGGGCGAGGCGTTGGTAGTCGGGCCGGAAGTCGAAGCCCCAGTCGGAGATGCAGTGCGCCTCGTCGACCACCAAGGCACCGAGCCGGGGCAGCAGGACCGCGAGGATGCGGTCGCCGAACCTCGGGTTGGCCAGGCGCTCGGGTGAGACGAACAGGATGTCGACCTCGTCGGCGAGCAGCGCGGACTCGACCGACTCCCAGTCGTCCATGTTCGCCGAGTTGAGGCTGACCGCGACCAGCCCGGCCTTGGTCGCTGCGTTCACCTGGTCGCGCATCAAGGCAAGCAACGGCGAGACCACAAGCACCGGACCCGCGCCCGCGTCGCGTACGGCTCGGGCAGTGGCGAGGTAGACCAGGCTCTTGCCCCATCCGGTGGCCTGGACGACCAGCGCGCGTCGCCGGTCGGCCGCCACGGCGCGTACGGCTGCGAGCTGGTCGTGCTTGGGTCGAGCGTCTGGGCCGGCCAGCGCGAGCAGCACCGTGCCAGTCGCGGCGTCGGCATCGGCATAGCTCACGAGCGCGGCGGTGGTCATGCACGCATACTCCCCCGCCGCACTGACATCCCCCGCACGCGGTCTCAGCCGGCCGCGCGGAACCTCGCGAACCGCTCGGCCAGTCGCTCCCGGTCCGGCTGGTCCCGGCGCCGGACCGGGAGCATCGCCAGCTTGGCGCCCTCGAACTCCTGGAGGCCGTGCTTGAGCATCGGACCGTCCACCTCGGCGAGGACATCGGTGTCGATGTGGACGATGTGATCGGGGCTGATCCCGAGAATGCTCCGGTCGTACGCGGCGTGGTGGATCTTGCAGAGCGACAACCCGTTGGGGACGATCGGGTCGCCACCCGGGCGCCCGTCCTCAATGATGTGCGCCGCGTCGAGCAGGTCCGCGTGCCTCAGGGCGCAGATGGCGCACCGAGACTCGTACGCCAGCATCACGCCAGCGCGAAAGACCGGCTGGTGCAGCCGGTGCTTGCTGATCCGTTCCGCGTACCGGCGTTCGAGCGGGCTGACGACGCCGGACAGAAGTCCACTCGCAGCCATCCGCTGATCCTCCCCGAGAGCAACTCCGTAGCGGCGTTCGGCGATCTCCTCGTGAGTGAGATACACCGGCATCACCGGAGCGAACTTCCCAGGGGCCACCTGCTGGAACCAGATCAAGGGCACCTGCAGCTCGTACGCCCGCCGCAGCTTGCGGTTGTCCCCCGACCCCGGGTCCCCCGCGCGCATCGCGTAGCGGAGCAGACCTTCGTCCCCGACCGTGTCGTCGTACGGTGATCGCTGGGTGGTGAGGATGCTCAACGTGGCAGGCAGCTCGGCCGGGTTTCGGATTCCTCGACTCTGGTCGATGAGAGGCAACCGTCGCCCGTCGAAGGTGAAGGCCTCAAGCTCAGCGCGAGTGACGATCCCGCCGTTGCTGTCCACCAAGTTCTGCACATAGACCATCGCTCCGGCGCGTACCGCGGCGTCGTGGTCAAGATCGGGACTGCCCATGAGCCGGCAGCTTGCCAGAGATTCGCGGGCCGTGGACTGCAGGCACAAGCGGGCGTACGAAGGTGAGTCGTCACGGATCCTTGAACACGCCGTGGTCGCCGATCCGCCGCCAGCGACACGCAGGGACACCGTCCCGCACCACGAACTCGAAGGTCGCCCGTCCATCTGGGCTCGCGAACGACCAGGTCATCTCCCAGATGCCTTTGGTGCCACGCATCGGGGCAACCCGCAACGCCGCCGGCCAACTGCTCCCTGGGCTGAGGAGCCAGTCGTCACAGGCGGCCGAGAAGGGGCCGACCGCGGCTCGGAACGCCACTTTGTGCTCGGGCTTGAGTCGACGATAGTCCGCATCGAACGAGGCTGATGTCTCGAACCTCATCCTGTCTTGCGCCGAGATCGCTTGGTGCCCGTACCCGTGGGGGAACTGGCTTCCAGGCTGTCGAGGCGGTCGAGATGGTCGAGCAGTCCCCCGACGTCGTTCGCCTGGACCACGCGGCCGGAAACGATGTCCTCGTCGGCCTCTCGTTCGCGCTGCTGCCACTCGGGGGTCCAGAACCACGCTTGGGACGCAGGAATCGCCACGACGGGCCGGAGCTCGAAGACTCCGTCCTCGCGCTCGATAATCTCCACCTGAGCCCCCGCATCGTCGAGGTGGTAGCGGCGTCTCAGCGCTGGTGGCAGGGCGACGGTGCCACGGCTCTGGACGCTGACAAACCCGCGGAAGTACTCCATACGTGCGATGGTGCGGTATTGCTGCAATGCAGTCAAGCCGTGAGGCTGCAGAGTGCCTCACGGCGAGTGCTACCCGTCCTACCCGTTCGTGTCAGACCGAGCCACGGTCCTGGCCTCGTCTGTGTCTGACACGAGAGGGAAGTCCCCCCGCCAGGACTTCAACCTGGACCTCTGGCTTCGTAGGCCGCGCGCCTCCGACTCGCCGGACCGTTAAGCCCTTGACCACCATCACCCGAGGGAGGCGAGCCACCACCTCGACCAGGTCCGCCTGATTGGCCATCACCTGATCGATGTCCTTGTACGCCGCCGCTAGTCTCGTCTCGGTAGGCGGCCCGACGGACTTCCGCGACACGCAGCAGGCGCGTGCCGGACAGCTCCCCACCCGCACGGATCTTCGTGCTGCGCGGGAGTCGGGTTGCCGCTGTTCCGGGGCTCGGTCGTGGGCCTGCAGAGCGCTGTCCTCGAGGGGACCCTGAGTGTGCGGCTCGCCGGCGAGTTCGCCATCAGGCAGGGCCGGCGTACCAGCCCTTCGGAGATCCGCGCCTGGGAGAAGAGCCTCCCCGTGCTGGCCCGCGACTTGCTCGATGCCGGGCTCGACCAGGTCGAGGTCGCCGTGGAGTACCAGCTCCCGCTGACCAGCAAGCGGGTCGACGTCGTGCTGGCCGGCGTACATCCGCGGACAGGCAGCAGCTCCTACGTCTTCGTCGAGCTCAAGCAGTGGACCCAGGCGGAGCCGGTCGAGGACTCGGACGACCTCGTCCACATCGATGCGTACGGTCGGCGTCCCGTGCTCCACCCTGGCGCTCAGGTCGCTGGCTATTGCGCGTACGCGCTCAACTTCGTCCGCGCTCTTGAGCACACGACCGACGCTGTGGCGGGCGCGGCCTACCTCCACAACGCCACCGAGATGGGCGTTGCCGGACTTCGCGGCCTCCCCGAGACCGAACGCAGCCGCTTGTTCACCGGCGGTACGCGTGGGGCCTGGCTGGACTTCCTTCGCTCACGACTGGCCGACGCCCCAGGAGCCGAAGCCATGGACGTCCTGCTCGGATCGGCGATCGCGCCGAGCCGTCAGCTCATGGCCGTGGCCGCCGACGAGGTGAGGGACCGCGAGCAGTTCGTCCTGCTGGACGAGCAGCGAGTGGCTTATGCATCGGTGCTGCAGGCGGTCGAGCGTGCCAAGTGCTCGGATCGCAAGACCGTGGTGGTCGTTCGTGGCGGGCCGGGCAGCGGCAAGAGCGTCATCGCGCTCTCGCTCCTCGGCGAGCTCTATCGGCGTGGGATCCCAGCGCTGCATGCGACCGGTTCGAAGTCGTTCACCGAGACCATGCGGCGCGTGGCTGGGCACCGCAAGGGTGAGGTCAAGTCGCTGTTCACCTACTTCAACCAGTTCATCAGTGCCGAGCCGAACGGCCTTGAGGTACTGATCTGTGACGAGGCGCACCGCATCCGCGAGACCAGCGCCAACCGCTTCACCAGAGCCGCCCAGCGAACCGGTAGATCCCAGGTCGAGGAGCTGATCGCAGCCGCTCGCGTGCCGGTCTTCCTTCTCGACGAGCACCAGGTCGTGCGTCCCGGTGAGCTCGGGTCTGGCCCGGTCGTCCAGGATGCCGCCACCCGGGCCGGGCTTGAGGTGGTCCAGATCGACCTCGACGGTCAGTTCAGGTGTGGCGGCTCTCGGGCGTACGAAGAGTGGGTCCTGCGCCTGCTTGGCCTCTCAGCAGGCGAGCCGACCCGATGGGACGGCGACGAGCGTTTCGCGCTCCAGGTCGTCGACTCCCCCGGCGAGCTGGAGGCCGCGCTCGAGTCGCGCTCTCTCCAGGGGTTCGGCGCCAGGATGACGGCCGGCTTCTGCTGGCCATGGAGCGACCCGCGACCGGACGGCGGCCTCGTCGACGACGTACAGATCGGCGCCTGGTCACGGCCGTGGAACGTCAAAGGCGAGCGGGCCGTCGGTGGTGCCCCCGCCGCTTCGCTCTGGGCCACCGATCCCGCGGGCTTCGGCCAGGTCGGCTGTATCTATACCGCGCAGGGATTCGAGTACGACTGGAACGGCGTCATTCTCGGACCTGACCTGCTCTGGCGTGATGGTCGACTCGTCACGGACCGGACAGCGACCCGCGATCCGGCCTTCCGGGGTAAGACCGCCGCCGAGTTCGACCTGCACGCGCGCAACGTCTACAAGGTGCTGCTCACACGGGGTATGGCAGGCACGATCGTCTACGCCGCAGACCCCGCCCTCCGCGAAGCTCTGCACAGTCTGATCGCCGCTGCCCGGTCTCGCGTCTGAAGCCGCTCTGGGCATCCCATCGTCACGTGCGTACGAACGCCTCCAACGCGGCTAGATCACCGCCGTCTGCCGCGCGTAGCCCGGCGAGGTAGCTCGCTCGGGTCGTGGCCGACGAGGTCTGGCTGCGTCTGCCCCAGGTGAATGGCTCCGCTTCCAGGGAACGCAGCAGCAGGTCTGTCATGGCACGGGCGTGACGGCCGTTCCCATTCGGAAACGGATGAATCTGCACGAGGCGGTGGTGAAACGCGGTGGCAGCCTCGTCGACCGGTCTGGAGCTGGTGCCTGCGATCCAGAGCTTCGCATCCTCCATCAGGTCCCGCACGCAGACCGCGATGGTGCGCGGGTCGACGCCGATGTTGCGTTCGGTGGTGCGGTAGCGCCCGGCCCACGTCCAGACGTCACCGAACATGTCCCTGTGCAGGGACCGCGCGGTCAGGTCGTCCAGTACCTGCTCGGTCGAGCGGCTCCGCCAGCGGCGTCGGCTCAGCGCATCCAGGATGTTCTGCTGCTCCGCCTCGTTGAGCTCGGCCCGCGTCGCGATCCAAGACGGGATGAGTCCGTCGACCTCGTCGGGGACCAGCGGTGTAACGCCGGCTGGCTCTTCGGTGTCCCACTGCTGACTACGTTCACCGCCCATCGCGCCACAGCCCGGGCTCGTCGCGTAGGCGCAGCGCGCGGTCGAGGAGCTGGGCCTTGGCCACGGACGGGGCAACCTGCTGCCCTTCCAGTGCCATCGAGTGCCCGACGGAACCCAGCAGGTCGGCCGCCAGGGCCCGGGCGCGCTCGTCAACCATCTGCTCGAGCGGGCGCCGCGGGACGAGTGCGTAGATCAAATCGCAGTCCAGTGCGTTGGCCGCGCGCTCCAAGGTGTCCAGCCGGGCGTGATGGGTGACCTCGTTGCGTTCCAGGCTCAGCACGCTGGTCTCGGCCACTCCCATCCGCTGACCCAGATCAGCGGCCGACATGCCCAGCGCCTCTCGGATGGCGCGCACCCAGCCACCACGCGGTGTTGCGGTGTCGCGAGGCAGGTCATGAAGTTCTGGCATGCGACGGTCGAGCGCATGGCGCGCCCGCTGCCGCGCGGCCGCGCCTCCTAGTGGCCTTGCCATCTCAGGGCCTCCATCCAGTACTGCAGTGTAGGCAAGAAACCCGATTGCCACGATTACCATAGTGGATAAGAGTCTTATGTCAACTATTTCAAAGGAGGAATCGCGCCCACCCGTGGGCAGCAAGTTGGTGCGGCAGGTGAAGCACATGGGTGCGTCGGCCGCGGGCTCCTCACTCGAAGCTGTCGCGCAGCACCGTCATCTCGGCCACCGTGACGAACCCGAGCCGTTCCAGGATCGGCCGCGACATCGCGCCCGCCTGGACCGTCAGGGCCGGACGCCCCCGGGCGACCGCGTCGTCCCAGCGGGCCTGGACGAGCGCGCGGTAGACGCCTTGACCCCGTGCCGCCGGCAGCACGGAGCTGCCCGAGAGGTTGCTGCCGGCATCGAGCTTGCTCGACTGCGCCTCCCCCACCAGCTCGCCGCCGACGAACGCGACGTACTGCCGCATGTGCGAGCGCCCGTCCCGCTCCATGGGGTGCCGCCGTCCCATGGACTCGATCATGCCGTCGCGGTCGGCGCCCGTCAGGCCGAAGATGTCCGAGGCCATCCGCGCGACCGCAAAGTACTCCTCGAGGGTCTCGGCGCGGCGTACCTCGACGTGCGCACCACCGGTCCCGGACGGGGCTGTCGCGAGCGCCATGGCCCCGAACGTCGGCTCCAGCATGGGCAGGTCGTAGTCGACCAGCCCCTGAGCGCGCAGCGCCGTCAGCACGTCAGCCTGGCCCACCGATTCGAGGCACCAGGCGGCGCTGGTGCGCCCGTGAACGCGCAGGACGTCGCGTACGTCCTCGACGGCGGCAGCAGCCCCTTCGGGCGTCGTACGTACCCGCTCGACGAACGTGAGCGCCGGCACCGAGGTGACCAGGACGCACCAGGCCTCGGTCATGGTCCGCACTGCCCGGCTGTCTGGGTGGGGTGGCGGGCCGATCGCCGACGGACTGATCGCCTGGAAGGCGACCTCGGCCGGGATCTCGACGGCTGTCACGCCCTCGATGCTCGCACCTGCGGCCGGGCATGAACGCCGAACGTCCCGACTCGCTACGAGTCGGGGCGTTCGGCTTCTGGCGGTAGTCAGCTGCAGCCGCTGGTGCTGCCACATCCTTCGCAGACGTAGCAGGAGCCGGCGGGCCGCATCTTGGTGCCGCAGGTGAAGCACATCGGTGCGTCGGCCGCGGTGCCGAGGAACTTCTCCATCAGCTCCGCCGAGGAGTGCACGTCTGACGGTGCCGCCTGAGCGACGGCCGGGGCCTTGGCGGCGCCGGTCGGTGCAGCCGCTGCGTCGACGTGCGGAGCGGCGACGGGGGCCGACTGCGCCCGGGTCTCCAGCTCGTCCTCAAGCTCGTCAGGGTCGACGACCTCTTCGTACGAACCGGTGTCGAGCGCCCGAGCCCGCTCCTGCGCGGTGTGGATCCCAAGGTCGGACCGCTCATCGAACGGCATGTAGTCCAGGGCCAGCCGCCGGAAGATGTAGTCCATGATCGACTGCGCCATGCGTACGTCCGGGTCGTCAGTCATACCCGCCGGGTCGAAGCGCAGGTTGGTGAACTTCGAGACGAACGTGTCGAGCGGGACGCCGTACTGCAGGCCGATGGACACCGCGATCGAGAAGGCATCCATCACGCCGGCCAGGGTCGAACCCTGCTTGCCGAGCTTGAGGAACACCTCGCCGAGCCCGCCGTCGTCGTAGGCCCCCGCGGTCATGTAGCCCTCGGCGCCGCCGACGGTGAACGACGTGGTGCGCGACTGCCGCGACTTGGGCAGCCGGCGCCGGGTCGGGCGGTACTCGACGATGGTCTCGGCCGGCCCGGTCGCTCCCCCGGCCGCCAAGGCAGAGACGGCCGAGTCGGCGCCCTTGGCCTTGGCGTCGGACAGCGGCTGGCCGACCTTGCAGTTGTCGCGGTAGACCGCGAGCGCCTTGAGGCCGAGCTTCCAGCCCTGCAGGTAGACGTCCTCGATCTCCTCGACCGACGCGGTCTCGGGCAGGTTGACCGTCTTGGAGATGGCACCGGACAGGAACGGCTGCGCGGCCGCCATCATCCGCACGTGCCCCATCGGCGCGATCGAACGCTCGCCCATGGCGCAGTCGAAGACGTCGTAGTGCTCACGCTTGAGACCGGGCGCCTCGATGACGTGACCGTGCTCGGCGATGTGCTCGACGATCGCCTCGATGGTCTCCTCGGCGTAGCCGAGCCGGCGCAGCGCCCGGGGGATGGTCTGGTTGACGATCTGCATAGAGCCACCACCGACGAGCTTCTTGAACTTGACCAGCGAGAAGTCGGGCTCGATGCCGGTGGTGTCGCAGTCCATCATGAAGCCGATGGTTCCGGTGGGGGCGAGCACGGACGCCTGCGCGTTGCGCCAGCCGTTCTTGGCGCCGATGGCCAGCCCGACCTCCCACGCAGCCGCGGCCTCGCGGTGCACGGACTGGTCGAACGAGCCGAACGTACGCACGCCGTCGTTGGCGGCCGCGTGCTTGCGCATGACCCGGGTGTGCGCCTCGGCGTTGCGGGCGTACCCCTCGTACGGGCCGA
>JANMWN010000086.1:0-8600 GCA_031394045.1 Sporichthyaceae bacterium | reverse complement strand
GTTCACGGCAAGGGTGCCGGCGCACGAGGTGACTCCCGAGACGATCTCCAAGATCGCGGTACGTCTGCACCGCATCAAGGAGGAGGCGCGGACGGACCGGCTCGGCACCGAGCTGCTGGCCGCGCAGTTCCCCCGCGAGGTGCGGCCGGTGGCCGAGCTGATCGGCCTGCCCGCGTCCGTCCTGCCGGAGGCCATCGAGGCTCGCGGAGGTCGAACGCCCAGCGTCTGAGTCTCGGGATCGTACGGTCGACCCCGCTCGAGCCCGATCTCTGCGGCATTTCGGCTCGCGCAGGATCGCGCGGTGGCATCATCGTGGGGCGGCGGGCGCAGGAGAGACCGGAGGGTCCCATGAGCCAGAAGAAGCGGTCCACGGTGCTCGCGGCCACTTCAGCCGAGGCCAGCGTCGGTACGGACGCCCCGTTCGCTCCCGGGGCATCGGTCGGGGGTCGACGCCGGCGGACGTTGCGAAACATCTCCGAGGTGCGTCACTTCTTCAGGACGAACGACGTCCCGATCTACTTCGTCGGGGCGACGCCGTTCAACCTGCTTGGGCTCGACCGGTGGGTCCGCAACCTCTGGTACGTCGCCTATTACGACGCCTGGGATGACGCCCATCCAAGGGTCTTCACACCTAGGGACAAGCCCTACGTCGAGTTCAACAGCGGCGAGGAGATCAACAACTGGCTGCTCCGCAACCCGGAGGTCCGGGCATTCATGAGCCGCGGGCTGCCCCCCGGCGTGCGGCCGAAGATTGCGATGGTCTTCTTCGACGAGGAGACGGAGGCGATCTGCGCCGAGCTCGGCTACGACCTGATCCTTCCCCCGGCCAGCCTGCGCGACCACCTGGACTCCAAGCTCGTCACCACCCGCCTCGGCAACGAGGCTCGCGCATACAGCGTCCCCAACACCCTGACCAAGGTCGACGACTGGGCCGGCCTCTCGGCGGCGGCGAGGAAAGCCGGTCTGGGCGACGATCTCGTCGTGCAGACGCCCTACGGCGACTCGGGCAAGACCACGTTCTTCGTCAGCTCGGAAGCGGACTGGAACAGGCACAGCAAGGACATCAGCGGTCAGGACATCAAGGTCATGAAGCGCATCAACAACCGGCCGATCGCCGTGGAGGCGGTGCTGACCCGTAGCGGGACCGTCGTCGGTCCCTTCATGTCCGAGCTGACCGGCTACGCGAAGCTGACGCCGTACCGCGGCGGTTGGTGCGGAAACGAGATGTATCCAGCGGTCCTTGACGGAAAGCTGCGGAGCAAGGCCTCCCGACTGGTGCGCCGGCTCGGCAAGCGGCTCGCGCGCGAGGGCTACCGAGGCTTCTTCGAGGTTGACGTCCTGGTGGATATCGACACCGACGAGGTCTATCTCGGTGAGCTCAACCCACGCATCAGTGGCGCGTCGGCGATCACCAACGTCACGGCCGGTGCCTACGCAGACGTCCCGCTCTTCCTCTTCCACCTTCTCGAGTTCATGGACGTCGACTTCGAGCTCGACGTCGACGAGATCAACAAGCGCTGGGAGGAGCTCGCAGCGGACGACGTCTGGAGCCAGATGATCATCAAGGAGACGTCCAACGTGGTCGAGCGTATCGACACGACTGCGCGCACGGGCCAGTACGCGCTTGATGCTGGCGGGGCGCTGGTCTTTCGTCGGGCCGCTCTGGACTGGCACCAGCTGCAGAGCGAGTCCGAGGCGTTCTTCCTGCGCATATACGGACCGGGGGACTACCGGTGGAAGGGTGCGGACCTCGGCGTGCTTGTCACCAAGGGTCGGCTTCAGGTACCGACCGCAAGCGGCGGCACCGCCCTGACCATCCGTGCGCGGCACCTCATCGACTCCATCCGCGCCGAGTACTCGGGGACGGCGTTGGTAGAGCCTGGCTCGGTCACGCCGGCCACCGGCGTGAGGTCGGTCTGACCAGACCCTCGGTGGCGGGAGCCTCGGCGCCTGTGCGATTCTGAGCCGTGCGTCGCACGGCGCGATCCTGCGTGCACGACATCGGACGAGGGAGCCAGCGGTGATCGGCAGCGACCCCGGCCGCAAGCCGAGCGGCGTGACACTGGACGACTGGCAGGCGGCTCCTAACCTGAGGTGGTCGTTCCAGCACGTCGCCGAGATCGTTCCGGCCGCCACGATCTCTCGTGGCGAGGGCCCTGTCGCACTCCTGCCGAGCGCGCCCTCGTCGATTGGCGACATCGAGGTCCACGACCGCCACGGCGGCGGCTCGCGCACGGTCGGCGAGATCATGCGCTCCACCGCCACTGACGGATGGATGGTCGCCAGGGGCGGCACTGTCGTTGCCGAGCACTACCTCGAAGATATGGAGCCCAGCACGCCGCACCTGCTGATGTCGGTGAGCAAGTCGCTCGTCGGCTCGGTGGCCGGCGTGCTGGCCGACTCGGGCTTGCTAGACATCGACTCAGAGCTCACGGCGTACGTGCCCGCCCTTGCCGAGTCTGGCTACGCAGGTGCCACGGTGCGCAACCTGCTCGACATGCGTTCGGGCGTCGCCTTCTCCGAGGACTATCTCGACCTCGACGCCGACGTACGCGTACTCGAGGAGGCGATCGGCTGGGCGCCTCGCCGAACCCCTGGCGTCGCGGGCACGATGTACGAGTTCCTCCTGACCCTGAAGCAGAAGGGGCCGCACGGCGGTCCGTTCGAGTATCGCTCCTGCGAGAGCGACGTCCTCGGCTGGATCTGCGAGGCCGCGGCCGGGGTGCGGATGCCCGAGCTGATGTCTGACGTCCTGTGGAGCCGCATCGGTGCGGAGTTCGACGCGAACATCGGTGTCGACTCGGTCGGCACTGGGATGTTCGATGGAGGAATCAGCGCCGCCCTTCGGGACCTCGTGCGGTTCGGCGCGATGGTCCTGCGCGGGGGCACCTCGTTGACCGGCGCCCAGGTGCTGTCGCCGGCGTGGGTCGCCGACACCTTTGATGGCGGCCCAGACTCTCGTGCGGCGTTCGCCGCGAGCCCTAACCAGACCCTGATGGCTGGTGGCATGTACCGCAACCAGTATTGGTTCCCGTCCGCCGACCCAGACGTCGCGCTCTGTCTCGGCATCCACGGCCAGATGATCTACCTGAACCGGCGCGCCCTTGTCGTCGCCGTCAAGCTCTCGAGCTGGCCGACGCCGCAGGACCCGACGATGCTCTTCGCGACCATCGACGCGTTCGACGCCGTCGCGCGCGAGCTCGGCTGAGTTCTCCTGGCACGGCCGCCGACCTGCGGTGAAGCCGGTCAAGAACTGCTTGCGGGCTGCCGAGAGTATTTTCGTGGCCTATGACGTCGTCTTCCGGGCCGTGGACGCAGGGTCCAGCGTGGGCGAGCGTCTCCCGGAGCTGTTCGCGGCATCCTGGCCCTCCTACCGGAGCTGGTTCCTGCGCGACGGTGAAGGCGCCCGCCGCTCGCAGGACGTCGGAGCCCTGGCCCTGCGGCGTCACATGCCCGAGCTCGTCGGGCACTACGAGGCACTCGTGCAAGCGGTTGGCGGGGGCGGTCTCGAGGCCCGTTTCCTGAGCCACTGGGCGCCGCCGCCGGTGGCGACCGCGTGCTCGCTGGCTGTGTGGAACCGGGACGAGAAGGTGCTGGTACGCAGCTACGACTACCCGGCCCAGTTGTGCGACAACACGATCCTGGCGTCGAGGTGGAGCGGCACCCGGGTGCTCGCGATGAGCGACTGCCTCTGGGGTGCGGTCGACGGGATCAACGAGCACGGACTCAGCATCGCGATCGCCTTCGGTGGCCGTCAGGTCGTCGGCGAGGGTTTCGGGGTCGGCCTGGTGGTGCGCTACATCCTCGAGGTGGCATGCGACGTGCGCGAGGCGCTCGAGATCTTGGACAGGGTGCCGGTGAGCATGGCCTACAACGTCGCCCTCATCGACCGTGCGGGCGTCGGCGCGGTCGTCCAGGTGGCCCCGGACCGGCCCACGGTCCTAGCGCCGGCACTGACCGCCGGCAACCGCCAGGGGTGGACCGAGTGGCCCGAGCACGCAGCGATGTGCGGGACCGTCGAGCGCGAGGAGGCCTTGGCGCTTGCGATGGCGGACCCCTGGTCCACCGCGGGCAGCCTGGTCGGGCAGTTCCTGCGTCCACCGGTTCACCGGGACCCGTCGGCATCGGACTGGGGCACCGTCTACACGGCGGCGTACAGCCCGGACCTCGGCACGCTGGACCTGCTCTGGCCCGACGATTCGTGGCGCCTCTCGCTGGACGTCTTCCTTGAGGGAACCAAGGTGCGGCGTGTCGTCGGCGCGCCATCCCTGGCGGCTCTGTCTCCCGTCCTGCCCCGCAACAACTAGTAGGCGTCGCACCTGTGCAGGTCGGCGTGTTCGATCGCCAGAGCTCTCAGACGCATGTTCTCTGCCGACGCTGGTGCGCTCATCAAGTCAAGGAATGCCTGATGGCTCGGGTACCAGATGCCGATGGCCTCATCAAGAGCCTGGTTGCCCACGACCTGGCCAAGAACGTTCGTCCGCCAATGAATTCGCCCGCCGACTTCGATCAGGAGGCGGTCAAGGGCGGTCATGTACTCGCGATAGAGCTGTCCGTGGGGGAACTGCGCCTCGAGCTTGTACTTGTTGAGATTGAGCATGAACACGGGACGGTCGGCGTCGCTCTGCGCGATCTGGCTCACCATGTCGATCTCGGCCCGGTTCGTGCTAGGTAGCTCAGCCATGGGGAGCCTGCCTCTCTCGAGTCGTTGTGCGGTCTGGTCGGTCGCAGCGAGCTAGTTGATGGCGCTGCTACGGCCCGCCCACTCGCCCTCTCGGAGGATGTTCTTGCGGACCTTGCCCGTGGACGTCTTGGGCAGCGGGCCGAACTCGACCGCGACGGGCGCTTTGAAGTGAGCGAGGTTGTCTCGGCAGAAGTCGATGATGTCGCGCTCGTCTGCCTGCGCCCCTTCCGCCAAGGTGACGAACGCCTTTGGGCGTTCCCCCCACTTCTCGTCGGGGATCGCCACGACCGCGCACTCGAGGACTCCGGGGTGGGCGCAGATGGTGTGCTCGACCTCGATCGTGGAGATGTTCTCCCCGCCGGAGATGATGATGTCCTTCTTGCGGTCGCGCAGCTCGATGTAGCCGTCGGGGTGCATGACGGCGATGTCGCCGGAGTGGAACCACCCGCCGGCGAAGGCGGTGGCGGTGGTTGCGGGATCGTCGAAGTAGCCCTTCATGACGTTGTTGCCGCGCATGATGACCTCGCCCATCGTCTCGCCGTCGGAGGGAACATCGCGCATGGCGTCGTCGACCACTCGGATCTGGTCGGAGATGATGTTGTGCACCCCTTGACGTCCCAGTGCTCAAGCGCGCGCTTCGGTCGACAGCTCCTGCCAGGACTCCTGGGGCTCGCAGATCGTGTACGGGGCGTAGGTCTCGGTCAGCCCGTAGACGTGCACCGGGCGGATGTTGAGCTGGCCCATGCGTTCGAGAAGCGTGGGCGAGGGCGGTGCACCGCCGATGGTGACCGTGAGCTCGCGTTTGAGCCGGTGAGCGTCGGGGTGTGCGGCGACGCCGAGCCAGACCGTCGGTGCGCCGTTGGCGTGAGTGACGGCCTCGGCGTCGATGAGCCTCCAGATCGATGCTGGGTCTACCTTGCGCTGGCACACGTGCCGGCCGCCCATAGCCGTCACCGCCCATGGGAAGCACCAGCCGTTGCAGTGGAACATCGGCACGATCCACAGCAGCACCGACTCTGGTCGCAGGTTGGCCTGCAGCTCCTCACGAGCGCGTTGAGGTAGGCACCTCGGTGCGTGTACATCACGCCCTTGGGGTGTCCGGTGGTACCCGAGGTGTAGTTGATCGAGATGACGTCCTCCTCGTCGGCGGGCGCTACCTCGACGTCCACCGGTGACCCACCGGCGAGGAACTGCTCGTACGGATCCTCGGGCGTCCCGGTGTCATCGATGCGCACCACGTCGAGGTCGAGCCCCTCGACCAGGTCGAGGGACTCGTGGTCGCAGAACACGACCCGCGCGCCGCAGTGGTCGAGGATGTCCGCGACCTCGTGGCGAGCGAGGCGTGTGTTGATCGCCACCAGGACTGCTCCCACGGCGGGCACCCCGAAGTGAGCCTCCAGAAGCGCAGGGATGTTCGGCGCGAGGAACGCCACCCGATCACCGGGTGCGACGCCGGCCGCTCGCAGGGCCGAGGCGAGCCGGTTGACACGTTCGCCGAACTCTCGGTACGTCGTCCTCCGTTCGCCGTGGACGATCGCCACCTTGTCCGGGAACACACGTGCGCTGCGACGCAGGAAGCTCAGCGGCGAGAGCTCGGTGCGGTACGCCTTGCCCTGCGACCCACCGTCGAGCGCCCACCCGCGGGGGTCGACAGCGTCTGGCGAGATCCGCGGGGCGGCGAGGGCGACGGTGTCCTGCATGGCGTTCCTCCGTCCGAAGATGACCGACGTCGAGATCCTGGACCGCGCGACCGCGCTGTTCTGGAAGGACGGCTGCGATGCAGTGACGATCCGCGACCTCGAATCTGTACTCGAGCTGAGTGCGCCGGCGATCTACCGGCGCCACGCCACCAAGAACGAGCTCATCGCACGGTGCGTCGAGCGCTACGTTGACCGGGTCGTAGCAGGCCGAATCCGACGGCATCTCGAGAGCTCCGATGATCCGCTCCTTGGGCTGCGGTCATTCTTCGCCTCGGCCCTGGAACCGCATCCGGGAGAAGCGGTGTCGCGCGGATGCCTCCTCACCGTGACCGCCAGCCAGACCGCCTTCCAGGACCCGGCGATCGCCGCCGCCGTGCGTACCGGGCTGGAGCACATCAGGCGCGGGTTCCAGGCACAGATCGAGCGGGGCAAAGCCACCGGACAGTTCCGCACGGAAGTCGGCGCCGAGGTGCAGGCGACGCATCTGCTGCTGGTGTTCGAGGGGCTGCTCGTGCTCGCCAGGTCCGGAACATCCGACCTCATGGACAGCGTTGACCTGAGCCTGGCCTCTCTCCGCCCGTGAGAGTGGCCGCGAGGTCAACGACGTGGAGCGGGTGACCGGGATCGAACCGGCATGGCCAGCTTGGAAGAACCCTCCGAGCCATCCACGTTCGTCCGTCAGAGTACGTCGTCGCAGGTCAGCGCGGTATGGACTCCACCGGTGTCCACCGAGATCCGGCACTTTCCAGCCACTTAGGGCACGCGAAGGGCACGGCGGAAGGCTCTTCGGCGTCAGGCCGGCAACCAGCCCTGGTCGCGGAGAGCGGTCCAAGCGGTACGCAGATGCTCGGTCGTGAACATGCGTCCCTTGCGTGGGGTCCAGTCCTGTACGAGCTTGGCCGCCAGCTCCGGGTCCGATGCAGCCGCTGGTTCCTGCTGGGTCGCCACCCAGTGCACGCTTGCTAGCAGTTCCATGCCGTACATGGACTCGAACCCTTCGGCGAGATCCAGCACCCGATCAACGCGGGTGAGGGTGTCAGGACTCTGAGCGAGGAAGTCCAATGCGGCGTCGTCGGCTCCCGGGAGCACGGCAATGGGCTCGGCGTCGAGGACCGCTGCGCTCCCATCGCCGAAGCCAGTGAGGAGATGACCCTCGACGGCAGTCAGCACGTGGCGCAGGTTGTCCGCATACGGTCCGTAGCGCGCCTTGACGAAGTTGAGACGGAGGGGTTCGCCGGCCGCCTGCAGGAAGTAGAGAAGCTTCTGGACCTCGATCAGTGAGGCGGCGAGGGCGACGTCTTCATAGCGACTCAGGAGGTGGACCATCGCCGCGCGGCCTGGCGTCATCTTCGGGCTGGCCGAACCCGTGGGCATGTCAGCAGCTTTGGGAGTTGCACCTGGGGCGAACACCAAGACGTCCACGTCGTCGAGTGGCTCGAACGCCGTCCGAATCCTCGGTTCGACGTCGGACCAGGCTAGGCCGCCATGACCACAACCCAGAGGGGGAACGGCGATGGACCGGATCCCGAGCTCTCGGACGACTCGGACGAGATCCACCAAGCCGGCATCGATGTCCGTCAGTTTGGACGCCGCACGCCAGTGGGCCTTGGTCGGAAAATTGATCACGTACTTCGGGCCGTCGAGGGCCTCGGTACGCCAGACACTCATGTGACCGAGCTGAACCTCACCTGCTTTCGCCTCACGCTGGTAGGCGGCGTACATCTCCGGGTATGCCCTGCGGAACTGAAGGGCGATCCCCTTGCCCATCACTCCGACCGTGTTGACCGTGTTGACGAGGGCTTCGGCCTCGGCGGCGAGGAGGTTGCCCGAGGCCTCACGAATCATCGGTGTCCCGTCCATGCCCTAGAAGTACCAGGAAGGTCTGACAGCGACCGGGGTCGACTTGCCCAGACTAGCCAGCGTGTCGCGAGCGGACGCCGCGCAGGTCTCGGTTCGCGCCACAACTTCCGTGAACGCGTCCCAGGGGACCAGACCGTGCACCAAGCACTCGGCCATGCGCCGCTCCCGGCGGTCCGGCTCCTCGTCAGTGTCGCGCCAGTACTTGGCCCTCATCAGGTCCCAGTCGATCAACGCGTCGAGCTCGCGAGGGTCCTCGCTGTAGGTTGCAAGGACGAGCCCGGCGTTGCGATCCGTGAACAGCGGAGCGAGGCCGAGCTCGATAAGCCGATCGACGTTGGTCACGAGGTAGATCAAGT